>JAGAIH010000400.1 GCA_017626655.1 Clostridia bacterium
CAACTTCGCAAGTCGAATATCTTCGTCAAAAATCCCTCTGTTCCCCATTTCTTTTGCTCCTTTGCTTGGTTTCCCTTATTATAACATAAATTTGTTACATGGGTGTGAGCATTGGGAGTTTTTAGAGATGCCCTGCAATTTGCCTATCTGCAATTATAGTACAAAATCTCCGATTTGTCAACGGCTTCAGAAAGATTTACAGCCCCTCACCACCATCGCGGACGCAGACCCGCCAGGCGCGGGCGCGGCCTACGGGCTCCTCGCTCTGCTCCATCAGCTTCAGCTTTTCCAGCAGACGGATGGTGCTGTAGGTGGCCTTCCCACGGATGCCCGTGGCCTTGGCGTAGGCCGCGGCGGTGAACGGGGAGCAGGCCCCCTCGCCGTCGGGAGCGAACAGGGCGGGGGGCAGGAACCAAGCGGCGTAGTCAGCGGGGGACCACAGGGTCACGTCTCCCAAAAGAGCGGTGGGAAAGTGCTCGTAGCGGTTGGAGCCTCGCTTTTTGTCTCGGCTCCAGCCGTCGGCCATGCGGTATTCCTCCAGCTCCAGAAGAAGGAGCCGCACCGCAAAGCGGGGGTCGCCGATATAGTCCGAGATCCAGTACAGCTCCCCCGCCACGTCCCTCACCTTCCCCCTTTTCGGAGACTTATGACGGCTGAGGACCGTGCCGTCGGCGGGGTCGATCCAGGAGAGGTATTTCACGGCGGGGATGGGGTGGACCACCGTCACCCGACAGGGGGTGTGGGTGAGGTACCAGCCGATCTTCTCCCGCAGGGGGAAGAAGCCACCGGTCTGCACCTCCAGGATGTGTCCCTCGGTGAGGATATCCGCCACCATACGGCGGGGCTTGGCGCCGTCCTCACGGAGAAGATCCCCCACGGGTCGCTCGTGACAGGTCTCATCGGGGCAGAGGTAGCGCTTGACAGCGGCGTGGAGCCGCTTTTCGCGGAGGGTGCCGATATGGGGAGCCTCCTCGGGGGAGGCGTGGCGGCCCATGCGGTAAAGGGGGGAGGCCATGACCTCCTCGGCGATGGCGGCAAAGCGCAGAGCCTCGGCGGGAGTCACGGCTCCCTCAATGGGGAGCGGATTCTTGGGCATGGGAAGAGACCTCCTTTCGTTGAGGGTGGTAAACTGGGGTTTATCGGTGGGGAACGGCCTCCGGCGGCTTAAGAACCCTTTTGAAAAAGGGTTCTTAAGAATCTCCTAAAACTTTCAAAAAAGTCATATATTGGGTTCAAGTTGCTGAGGCCAAAATACATTGATACAGCCTGAAAGTTTAAGCTATACGAACCGAGACCCGAATCCGTCTTGGAAACCCCCGCGGGGACCCCTCACCCCACTCTGATATTTGGAGAACGGGGGAACGAACACACCGACAAACCCAAATTTGAAAAATCCCAAATTTCGTCAGATCCGAAAAAGGATACCGCCCGTAAGATCCGCTCATACTGTCATTATAAAAATGAAGTGAAACCGCCCCTTGACTCTTTTTCCCCCGACCCGTAGAATCTGTCACTCATGAAGCGAGGGAAATCGGCGCATGATAAGGGCGGTGGGCTTTTTCGCCCACGGTAGCTTTCAGAAGACAAGAGGATTTTGCGATGAACAGAAGATATATGAAGCTGGGGGTATGGCTTCTGGCGGTGGCTCTGCTGGTGACGGCGGGGGCGGTGACCGCCTCGGCCGCGGCTCCCATAGGAGGCGGTACGCAAAAAAGCGCGGACCCGCCCCGATCGGTCTACGTGGGCGGGATGCCCTTTGGGGTGAAGTTCACCACCGAGGGGATCCTGGTGGTAGGCTTTTGCGACGTGGACGTGACCTCGGCGGGGGGCGGTACGCGGAACGTCAATCCCGCCAGAGACGCGGGGCTTCGGACCCGCGACGTCATCGTAGGGGTCAACGGCGAGGCGCCGATCTGCGCGGCCTCCCTCACCAAGGCGGTGGAGGAGTCGGCGGGCAAGCCCATCACCCTGACGGTGAAGCGGTCGGTCCAGTCTCATACCGCCAAAAAGCCAAGCGGAGGCGAGAGCGGCGCCACCGAGCTGACCGTGACCGTTACCCCCGTGAGGTCGGTCTCCGAGGACCGCTACAAGACCGGCCTGTGGGTGCGAGACAGCGGGGCGGGCATCGGCACCGTCACCTTCATCCTCCCCGAGACCAAGGCCTTCGCGGGGCTGGGACACGGCATCTGCGACGGAGACACGGGGGAGCTGATCCCCATGCAGAGAGGCCAGGTCACCGACGTCACGGTCAGCGGAATTGAGAAGGGCGAGGCGGGGGACCCCGGGGCCATCAAGGGCTACTTCGCCCCCGGCAAGACAGGCTCCCTCCTGGGGAATACCGAGTGCGGGGTCTACGGCGTCTTCACCCAGATCCCCGCCGCCGCCACCACCCGTCTGCCCGTGGGCCGCAAGCAGGACCTGCGGGAGGGAGACGCCACCATCCTCTGCACCCTGGACGACGGTCGGGTGGGGCAGTACAGGGTGAAGATCACCTCCATCGACCGCACCGCCACAGGCTCCAAGTGCTTCACCCTGACGGTCACGGATCCCGCCCTCATTGAGAAGACAGGGGGCATCGTCCAGGGCATGAGCGGCTCTCCCGTCATCCAGAACGGCAAGCTCGTCGGCGCGGTCACCCACGTGCTGATCAACGATCCTACGGCGGGGTATGGGATCTTCGCCGAGAATATGCTGGGGGTCATGCCGGAGATGCTGGGGTGAAACAATACACGAAATGGGGGTGTTACGGTGTGACAGCCCCATTTTATCACAGTTCGGGGAAAAATGCAAGTCCCCGCTGAAAAATCCCCCAAAACTCCCCCGCCCGACCCCCACAAATTTTGTACCATCTTTTCCTTGACATCCAACGAAAAATGTAGTATAATGCAGTCAAACCACCACCCACGGAGGCCGTCATGAACCACCCCTCTACTCCCCGCCACATCATCCTCATCGGTATGCCCGCTTGCGGGAAGAGCACCGTGGGCGTGCTGGCCGCCAAGACCCTGGGGTACCGCTTCATCGACTCCGACCTCATCATCCAGGAGCGGGAAGGCCGCCGTCTCCACCGCATCATCCGAGAGGAGGGGCAGGAAGGCTTTCTCAAGATCGAGGAGGCCGTGAATCTGACCCTGGGTAACGACCCCGTCCCCTCTGTGATCGCCACGGGCGGGAGCGCGGTGTACAGCCCCGCCGCCATGGCACATTTCAAGGAGATCGGTACGGTGGTCTACCTCCGCCTGTCCTTTGAGACGGTGGAAAAGCGGCTGGGCAACTTCACCCACCGCGGTGTGGTCATGCCCGCGGGCTACACCCTCCGGGACCTGTACGATGAACGCTGCGCCCTCTACGAGCAGTACGCCGACATAACGGTGGACGAGGGGCAGACCGACAACATCGGCGCGGTTCTGGAATCCCTTTGCCGCCATTTTGAGCGTGAGACCGAGTAATCCAACGCCACTACATACAGGAGGCCAACTATGGCATACAAAAGAATCCTCACCATCCAAGACATTTCCTGCGTGGGTCAGTGTTCCCTGAC
>JAGAIH010000401.1 GCA_017626655.1 Clostridia bacterium
AAGTTCAAGAACCGCGAGAAGCTCTACGACACCCTCATGGGGATGTACAACGACACCCTCATGACCCTCTTCGACGGGGAGGAGGGGGATGAGGACGACGCGGGAAACGTGGATTGGGGTGTGAGCGAGTAACCGCTCCCCCCAAAAGCTACACCGAGACCTTCGAGGAAGCCTTCCCCTACTATCTCTCCATCGGCATGACCTCCGCGGAGTTCTGGCGGGGGGACTGCGACCTCTGCGGAGCCTACCGCAAGGCCGAGGAGTTGCGGATCTCCCGCGTCAATCGGGAGGCGTGGCTCTCGGGGGCGTATATCTACGACGCGCTCTGCCGCGTTTCCCCCATCCTCCGCGCCTTCGCCGAGGAGGGGACTGCCGCCGAGCCTTACCCGTCCAGGCCCTATCCCATCACCGCCGCCGAGGTCAAAGAGAGGCAAGAGGAGGAGCTGCGCCGTCGGGCGGCGGAGTTCGCGGCTTATGCCGATGCGTACAACCGTAAATTATCCCGGAAAGGAGGAGCAGACCGTGGAAATTGAGAATCTGGAGATCATCATTGAATCCGATACCGAGCGGGCGGTCAAGGACCTGCGCAGGTTCAAGCGGGTCCTGAAGGAGCTGGACAAGAACGCCGAGCTTTCGGGGCTGAAGAAGCTCCACGAGCGGCTGCGGAATATCGCTTCGGTGAATCTCACCAAGCAGGCCAACGCCCTGGAGCGCATGGTCAAGGCCTCCAAGCAGCTGAACGGCGAGCGGATCCGCAAGCTCGCGGAGGCGGTGAAGAGTGCGCCGAAGCCGACCGAACCAGCCGCCAATCCCTTGGAGGGTACCACCGAGCAGGTGGGAAGGCTGGAGAAGATCAAGCAGAGATCCCGCGACATCGTCAAGGAGTGGAGCAGGCTTCACGGTCACGTGGCTGACACCGAAAAGGCCGCCAAAAAGACGGGCAAGGCCTTCACAGCCATGACCGCCATCAAGACCATTCTCATGTACAGCGTTCTGTTCTCCGCCCTGAACGCCATCACCAAGGGCATCAAGGAGGGCTTGGACAACGTCGCCCGCGCCTCGAAGGAAGCAAACGAGGTCTTGACGCAGTACAAGTCTGTCACGCTGGAGATGAAGAACGCCCTGGGCGCGGCGGCTATTCCCACCCTGAAGCTGCTCTACCCCCTGCTTCATCTCGTGGCCGACGGGGTCATAGCTGTCGCCAACGCCGTGAATATCCTGACCTCCGCCATGACCGGCTCCAAGACCTACACCCGCGCCACCAAGTACGTGGACGACTACGTGCGGGCCCTGCAAAAGGCCAAGGGGCTTCTTGGTATGGATGAGATCAATACCGTGGGCATGACTTACGACTACGGTAAAATGTTTGAGACTGCGGAGATCGACGCGGCTTCTATCGTCGAAGCGGTAGGAGCACTTACTGCCCTCATCGGTGGTATTATCACTTTCAAATCGGTCAAGAACGGGGTCACCTCTTTTTTCACTAACGGTACCTTTGCCGTGAGTAAGTGGGGATCCGCCATCGGTCTTGCCGCCGCGGGCGCGGGACTTTTGGCCACAAGTATCACCGACATTGTCAAAAACGGTAAGAGCTTTGAGAATACACTCTCCAACTGCGTAGGCATTCTCCTGATAGGTGTCGCCGCCGCCATTGCGGGAGGCGGATGGATAGCGATCGCAATCGCCGCTCTGGTCGCCGAGCTTGCTGTCTTTGCCCTCTGGGGAAAAGAGATAACCAACTGGATGGAAGGCTTCGAGGTTAAAGCAGGAAAAGTATTTTCAACCTTGAGAGGAAAGGTCAAGGATTTCTTTGACAGTCTTATCCCCGCCGAAAGTCCGTTCTCGGCTGTATTGGATCACGCGACCAATTATGTAAACTCCCTGATTGACGGAATTGAAAGTTACTTCACGTCGGTTTCGGGTATGATCCGAGGGCAGGTGGGGATGTTCTATTCGCTCTGTCGCGGCGATATGGAGAGCTTTGGCGAGTATGCCAAAACCTTCTTTGCAAGTTTGGGCGCGTCAATCGTGGATTTCTTTTCAACTCGTCTAAACGTCCTTATCAGTGCTTTTGAATCTTCCATTAACTTCATCATCAAAGGAATTAACGTCCTCATCAAAAGCATCAGCGCGGTCAGCGGGAATGCTCCCAAGTACATCCCCGAGCTATCCATCGGCCGCATCCCCACCTTCACCACCACCTCCGACACCGACCGCATGGTGGCGGGGATCTCCGGCTCCGTGGGCGGCGCGGGTACCGTCAAGGGAAACGGGACTACCGCCGCAGGGCTGTCCGGCGCCATCGGCGGGGCTCTGAACACCGCGAGCGCCGAGCAGAACGCCCTTTTGCGGGAGCAGAACGCCCTGCTGGAGCGCATCGCCGCTATGGATCCCACGGTGTCGGTGGCCACCATCACCCGCGGCATCGACCGCATGAACCGCCGCGCGGGCCGTGCCGTTGTGGTGGACCATTACTGACGGAGGTGACCGATCATGGCTGAACTGCATAATCCCATCCGTTCGGTGGACGGTCAGGCGGTCAAGGCTCCCTCGGAGTACCGCTGGAAGCTGGAGGACGTCTCCTCCGGCGAGGCGGGGCGTACCGAGAGCTACGTCATGGACAAGATGCGCTGGGGCCAGCTGACGGGTCTGGAGCTGAAATGGCGGAACGTATCTCTTGCGGAGGGTGCCGCCATCCTCAAGGCCTTCAACCCCCAGTACGTCACAGTGGAGTATCTGGATGCCCTGGAGGGAGGCTACCTGACCAAGGAGTTCTACGTGGGCAATCGCGCGGCTCCTCTGTACAACGGCGAGCTGGGGGTGTGGAGCGAGATCAGCTTCAATATCATCCAGCGGGCCGCCGACGAGCTGGAGGGGGAGGTGACGGGCGATGTATAAAATGAGTTCGGATATTCTCTCCCTCTACGACGCCTGCGCTCCCCAGGCGGTCTTTATGATCGTGGAGGGGGTGGAGGGACTGACCTCCATCACGGGAGCCGACATTCTGCGGGGGAGCTTCGCTCTGGAGCGGTCCTGCTTCCCCGACGGCTCCTCCTTCATCGGTGAGGCCGCCGCCGCGGAGATGGTCTTCACCCTCTCCAACCGCCGCGGGAAATTCACGGGTATCAAGCTGGAGGGAGCCAGGCTGACGGTCAGCGTCGGCGTGCGTGAGTCGGTGAACGTTCCCTTTCACCTGCTGCCCATGGGGGTATTCACGGTGGACGAGGCGCCCCGATCCGGGTATGACATCCACGTGTCAGCCTTGGATAATCTGGCCTTGACCGACCGTCCATACGTGCCGTCCGTGTCCTTCCCCGCGACCCACCGACAGATCGCCGCCGACGCCTGTACCCAATGCGGGCTGACCCTGTCGGAGGAAGCCTTCCTCGGTGACGGTGAGACCGCGCAAGCCATCCCGCAGGGGGAGGGGGTCACCTGCCGCCGGGTGCTTCGCTGGATCGCGGCCTGCGCGGGCGGGAACGCCTACGCCGACTGGTTCGGAGCCATCCGCATCGGGTGGCTGACCCATACCGATATCCACGTCACCCCCGCCAACCGCTACGATTCCGAGCTGTCCGACGAGGCGCTGACCGTCACGGGGGTGCGGTTTTCCGCCATGGACGGCACTATAGAGGCGGTAGGGTCGCCGGGCTACGTGATCGGCGTGCGGGAAAACCAACTGATCCAGTACGTTCCCTTTTCTCTGGCCACATCCATCGCGGCGCAGGTTGTGGGCTTCACCTACCGGCCCTTCTCGGCCGAGTGCCGTCCCATGCCATACCTGTGGCCTATGGACACCGTGACCTTCGCGGAGCGGGACGGAACCGAGCACCGCGTCACGGTCTCGGCGGTCACCTATACCCTCAACGGCCGCACTACCCTCCGCTGCGAGGGAGCGGGCGGAACCGTATTCGATAAGCTTTACACCGATACCGCAAATTTCACGGTCAACGCCTCCGAGACCTCCGCAGTCTCGGGCGAGCCGACCGCAACAGAACAGGAGGAAACAAACCATGCTTGAGATCATTCGGGAGATCACGCTGGACGTCTCGGAGGAGAACCGCTTCACGGCCATCACCGCCAAGCAGTACGACAGCCGCTCCCGCTACCTTTTGGTCAGGCTCACCGACCGAGGCGAGGCCCTGACCCTCCCCGATACCGCCTCGGTCCTCATATCCGCCACCCGCCCCGACGGACTCTCCGACGGCTTTGAGGGTCTTGTACAGGACGGAGCCGCTCTGGTGCCGCTGGACTACTGGATGCTCATGCTGGACGGTACCGTCACCTGTGAGCTGGTGGTCACAGGGGCTGACGGTTACCGTCTCACCACCTTGTCCTTTGCGCTGGATGTCCGCCATTCCTGCTTTGGCGACGGTCTCACCCCCGGGGGCAATCACGGTGCTTACGTGCGTCTGCTTCATGAGATCGAGGATCTGAAAAAGAAGATCGGTGAGGGGCTTGGCGGAAACGGCACCGTCACCGACGAGCAGATCTACGCGGCGGTGGAGAAATATCTGACGGAGCATCCCATTGAGAGTCCGGAGGTCGAAAAAGCCGCCGAAAGCGCGAGAAAGTCCGCAGAGGATGCGGAAGCCTCGGTCGGTGAAGCCCGGACCGCCGCCGATGAAGCGGGCGAATCCGCAAGCAACGCCGGGAGGTGCGCAACCGCCGCCGCTGAATCCGCATCGCAGGCGGTCAGCTCCGCCGAAGCGGCTGATTCCTCCACAAGTGCCGCCCGGACGGCCAAGGAAGGCGCGGAAACCGCGAAAAATGAAGCGGCCCAGCAGGCTACCAATGCCGGGAACGCCGCACAGGAGGCCGTCACGGCGGCAGAGAACGCCGGAAAGGCCCAGACCGCCGCAGAAAGCGCGAAGTCCACGGCAAGCCAGAAGGCGACCGAGGCAACCAACGCCGCACAGACGGCGACCAGCAAGGCCACAGAGGCCGCCGAGGCCAACGCC
>JAGAIH010000402.1 GCA_017626655.1 Clostridia bacterium
ATGGTGTCCTCATCGCCCGGGTACTTGGGAACGCCCAGGGAGATGTGGGCCCCCTTGGAGTGGCCCTGGAGGGTGGCGCAGAGGGGGAGCTTGCCCGCTTGATTCTTGGGGAGGAGGAGATCGCAATGGGTGAAGTAGCCCTCCTCGGTCTGGAGGGTGAAGTGGATGTGGCGGTGACCGTGAAGCTCGTCCTCGACGGTGATCTCAAAGAGGGGATCGCAAGGGGTAAAGGTATCCAGACCCAAAAGCTCGGTGAGCTTGGCAGTACAGACCTCGCGGTGGGCCTCGATAGAGGTAGAGCCGTCCCAGCGAAGGGCGGGGATCAGGGACTCGGAGAGGGCGATATGATGGTTGAGGGGGAGGGTATTCATGGTGCTTCTCCTTTCGGGGGGGATGGAACCATTATAGCACAAAGCGAGGGGATTGACAAGGCGTTTTTGGAAAATTGTCGGATTACGAAGGAACGGAAGCGGTTCTTTGCCCTGTGTAGCCCGCATAGCTTGCGTGGCAGAGCGTTAGGGTCCCTAAAAATTGTCCATCTATTGCAAAAAACGGCAAAACATGATATAATGAAGGAGAACAAGGAAAGGACGTTTCAAGGATGGAACGGAATTCCCGAATAGGTTCGCGGCAAGGTAGGCGAGGGGGGCGACCGCGGCAAGCCCTTGACCTGAGCCGATCGCCGATGGCGCTGATTGTGCCGTCCTGCTTCACCCGAACCGAAACACGACGAATAGAAAAGGAGTCCGATCATGGTACACACTACAAGCAATTCGCTCACCGTTACCTTTGGACGGGAGACCGTTCGCGCCGAAGCGTGGGGGCGGGGCATCCGCATTTGCGCCGTTCCCTTCGGTAAGATCCCCGACGAGACCTGGGCGCTGGATCCGTCGCCCGCCGAAACCGTTACGGTGGCTTCTGACAACGGGCATATGTTCATTGAAAATAACGGCCTCCGCTGTACCTTTTACGGGAATCACCTGGCCTTTACCCGCAACCGACAGATCCTGTTTGAGGAAGATTTCTATCCCGGCTTCCTCCGCAAATCCGCGCGGGAATACCGTCCCATCCTCGGAACCGACAGCTTTGAGGCAACCGTCCGCTTCAGAGCCTATGAGGGCGAAAGGATCCACGGCATGGGTCAGTACCGCGATTTCAAGTATGACATGAAGGGGTGTATCGTCGAGCTGGCTCACCGCAATTCCCAGATCTCCGTGCCCTTCTTCCTGTCCAACCGCGGGTATGGATTCCTTTGGAACAATCCCGCCTTCGGCACGGCAACCTTTGCCGAGAACGTAACCGAATGGAAGGTGACCTCCACGAATAAGATCGACTATTGGGTCTGCGCCGCTGACACCCCCGCTGAGATCCTGGAGACCTACACCGAGGTCACGGGCCGCGCCACCGAGCTTCCCGAATCCTTGATGGGACTGTGGCAGTGCAAGCTCCGTTACCGTACCCAGGACGAGGTGCTGGAGGTGGCCCGCGAGTATCACCGCCGCGGACTGAAGCTGGACGTCATCGTCATTGACTTTTTCCACTGGGATTACCAGGGCGACTGGGACTTCGACCCCGCCTACTGGCCCGATCCCAAGGCCATGGTGGAGGAGCTGAAGTCTTACGGTACCCGCGTCATGGTATCTGTCTGGCCTACGGTGGATGAGCGGTGCCGCAACTATCCCGAGCTGGCGGGGAACGGCTATCTGGTGGCCTCGGACCGCGGCTTTTCCCTGGCCTTCCAGTTTAACGGCTTCGAGTACCTCTTTGACGCCACCAACCCGGATGCCCGCAAGGCCCTTGCCCGCATTCTCAAGGAAAACTACGGCAAGTACGGCATCGATATGTTCTGGTTGGACGTGGCCGAGCCCGAGTATGCCGTTTACGACCGGGATATCTACCGCTACGATCTGGGTCCTGCCCTCCAGGTCGGCAATATGTACCCCCGTATGCTTTCTCAAGCTCTCTACGAGGGACAGATCGTAAGCGGCACGAAGGATATTCTGAATCTGGTGCGGTGCGCGTGGGTCGGAAGCCCCAAGTACGGCGCTTTGGTCTGGTCGGGGGATATTGATTCTACGTTCTACCAGATGAAGCGCCAGATCTGGAACGGCATCAACATGGGTGTGGCGGGGATCCCCTACTGGATCTCGGATACGGGCGGATTCTACGGCGGCAATATCGAGGACCCCGTGTTCAGGGAGCTTCTTGTACGCTGGTATCAGTGGGCGGTCTTTACCCCCGTTCTGCGTATGCACGGTGACCGTTCTCCCGCTCTGGGCGGGCTGGTGGGCGGTACGGATCACGGAGGCGGCTTCAATAACTCCGGCGCTCCCAACGAGCTGTGGAGCTACGGCGAGGATACCTATGAGATCTTGGTCAAGTACCTGCACGTCCGTGAGGATATGCGCGACTATATCCGTAAGACGGCCAAGGAGGCCGAGAATCGCGGTCTTCCCATGATCCGCGGTATGTTCCTCGAGTTCCCGCAGGATCCTTTGGCGTGGGAGGTTTCGGATCAGTATATGTTCGGAAGCGAGTATCTCGTGGCGCCCGTGACCGAATACGGCGCCCGCGAGCGGGAGGTCTACCTTCCCGTGGGACGCTGGGAGGCCATGGACGGAAGCGGTGTGATCGAGAGCAAGGGCGAGACGGTCACCGCGGCGGCTCCGTTGGATTATATGCCCGTCTACAGACGACTGACGGAGTGAGCAAGAGAAAGGAAAGCATCCGATCGAGTTCTTTTGCAAATATGCGAAAAACGGCGATCCCGACGACACGAACTGCCCGCATCGTCCTGTGCGAACGATGCGGGCAGTTCATCAAAGAGATCCGTCGGGATCTCTGTTTGCCTGCGGGGAAGGATTTGTCCGCAACGTGCCGACATATTATTTATTCTGCCGACTGCGGGACATAAAGAAAAACCGGCCAAACCTTTCGGTTCGACCGGTTCTGCTATGGTGGAGATCGCCGCGCGAGCGCGGCGGGGAGTCTGAACCCACACCCCATCCTCCGCCTTGCTTCGGATGGGCCGGGCAAGATGCTCTCCGCGGCTTTCGCCGCTGCAAAGTAAAAGGCTCGCTTACTCTCCGGCATCTTGCACAGAGCCTCTCGTCCTCTTATCCCCACGCAACAAAAAGGGACTGCTTTTGCAGTCCCTTTTGCTGGTGGAGATAGGTACAACAAAGTCGAATATTTTTTACTGTCAAAGCGGGAGTGTGCTTTTTTTTGGTGCTTCAAATAATGGTACTAACTGAAATGTTGCTTTTCCTGCTCCAGAGGGATCCTCAACTCGAAGTATCATTTTAACTGCAAACAAGAAAATATCGGTATACTCTTTCCCTTGAATATCTGTATAAGTAGCCGTGAGAATCATATACGGAATATCTTCTGTATTTCCTCCAGACTCAATAATCTCTTGTATTAATAAAAAATATGCTGGAGGAAATACGATATCATAAGTTTCACTAGCCATCGGCAACATGTATGTTTGTGCGATGTTGGACGGTTTGCTCATGCTCAATATTTTATTGTTATAGATGACCTTTACGTCCTTATCTATCTTTATAAAACCATTTTTTGATTCATCACATTGAATCAGATATTCATTCAACTTAAATATGTTAGATTCGTGCCATTCAAAATATATGTGCTTTGCTGTTCCGACCCCGACATTTACAGTATTTAGCAGAACACCTATCGGAACTGTAGTAGTCCCCTCACGAACTTCCTCCTTAGATTCCGTTTCTGTGTCCAAATGTGATAAACAATTCATCCAGTCGCATTTCCCGGTTTCATCCCAAGAAAAATCACATTGAACCGTATTGATAAGAATTTTTGGCCTATATGAGGCATCTCTGTCAGCTTTCATTTGGGAAACGGTAATGATACTAATTATTATAGAGGCAATAGCTGTTAATGAAGTTATTAAATTTACGATAAACTCCCAATTAATCTTCCGACTTTTTTGATTTTCAACATTTTCAATTTTGTCAAAAAAAGGTTTATTAGGAGACTTGGATCTGTTTTGGATCGATTTGGTTTTTTGCTTTTTCTCCATAGTATCCTACCTCATTCAAAAACTATTTTGCAATGGTCATATTTTTTCGCGTATTTTTCACTCCAGAATCTCTGCCTTAATTACAGCGGATGGTCTAGGTCTCCATAATAAGAAGTATCACTATAGCTTTAAGATAAACATTTTTTGAAACTGTCTTTTCAAAACTGATATTTCTCTTCTATCAACATGCTCTCCATACTCATGTTGTCATAACATTTTTGGGATGAATGAACAACCAATTCATGATAATCGACATGGTTCGACTATATGACTATATTATATACTATCTTGAGAGATATGTCAATCTGCTACATTCCATACTGAAGAAATAATTCCCGATTTTTCGTCTTTCTTTGTATCCCATATAGCATACTGATTCTATTTCAATCCAATTTTTGAAGAACACTCGCTCTGTTTTCTAGATATATCAATCCTCTTGATTTAAGTCAGCTTTTATGATATAATATACTCGAGCGAAAGGCTATTATCAAAGATTATACGTGCGAATTGGAGGGGCAGGAAATGAGTAAACAGGAAGTACAGACGGTAATTGAGAAAGCATCAGAGATTGAAAAGCTCTTGTCTCCTACCGGCGGAAGTTTCATGCCTGATTGAAAACAATACACACCAAAGAAGAATTTTTGAGGTGGAAAGAGGAATTAAGACACCACATCCAGAAACTAAAACCTGATCCTTTGGTAGTAGACATATTGCATTTATTGGAAAACAGCTTTAAAAATGGATTTACCGACGAACAAGATTTTCGGAATCTACGGAGCAAACTGGAAACTCTCAACTCTCATTTAGACGAGTATTACGAAGAAAGTGATGAAGAAACAACAATGCCTGTAAATCAAAGACTCAAAAAAGGAACTACAATCAAAACGGCATTTGACGAATACACACTTATAGGACAAGTCGGGCAGGGCGGAAATGGTCGCGTTTTTTCTGCGTCCAATACTGCCGATCAACAGGTTGCCATTAAATTGGTTGAGCGTAATGTTGGAAGCGACAAATTAAAACGATTCAAAAACGAAATCTCTTTTTGAGAACACCACAAACACAAAAATATTGTCTCAATTCTGGATAGGGGATACGTATATCTAGATAGTAAGGACTATGTGTTTTATGTTATGCCTCTGTATGCTGATACTCTTAAAAACAAAATCAAGGTCGGTGTTCCTCATGAAAAAGTCCTGGATATCTTTGTTGGGTTGCTTGAGGGATTGAAATTTGCTCATGAACACGGTAGCATACATAGAGATATCAAGCCCGAAAACATTATGTTTGCTAATGGCAGTTGGATTCCAGTAATTTGTGATTTTGGTATTGCACATTTTGCGGAGGAAGATTTGCTTACTGTTGTGGAAACAAAAGGAACCGACAGAATGGCGAACTTTCAATATGCAGCACCTGAACAGCGTAAAAGAAATGGAGAGGTTTGCTTCCAAACGGATATTTATGCTCTTGCATTGATCCTAAACGAAATGTTTACAGGGGAAATACCACAAGCCGCGGGGCACAAACGAATTGCTTCTATAGCTCCCGATTATAAATATCTGGATGATCTTTTTGATCAATTATTCAAGCATGAGCCAACGGATCGACTTTACCCCGAACTCTCGATTTTAAGCGAAATGAAGCGTTTGGCTGAACAATATCAACGCAATGAAGAAAAGGAAAGATTAAAGGCCGTAGTAAATGAAGTTATTGAGCCTGAAGATTTCAAGCCATTGATTGTCGATATAGAATATAAAAAAGGCGGACTTCATTTTATCCTCAATACTGTTTTACCCGATGATTGGTTTCAAATGTTAGCCTATGGAATGTATGATCACTCATGCATGATGGGATATGACTGCAATAGACTGCAAAAATTTGATAAAAACACTCTTTTCATGCCTCTGTGTGCGGAAGAAAGCACAAGCACAATAAAAACTATTGTAAACTATGTTAAGAGTTGGGTAGATACTGTTAGCCGTAAATATTCGCAAGAGGCCAAACGACAGGCTATCGCAGAGCAAAGAAGAAAAGAAGAAGCTCGCAAAGCAGAGATAAAAAGAATTGAAAAAGAGGCAGAAGTGAATTCAACGATTAATACGGCTCTGAAAGAACTGTTGTAGAAACAGTAAATGCTGAGAATGTTTTGCGTAGGAAGTTGCCCAAGAAAGGATAATCTATGAAACTGAAAATCGCCATCTGCGACGACGAGCAGAACCAAATTGAATATCTGACCTCCATTGTCTCAGCTTGGAGCAACGAAAACGGTCATATCTGCGAGGTCTGCACATTTCCTTCCGCGGAGGCTTTCCTGTTTGCGTATGAGGATAACAGCGCATACGATATCCTGCTGCTTGATGTAGAGATGAAAAACATCACCGGCATTGAGCTTGCCAAACGTATCCGCAAGGACAACAATCGCGCTGAAATCATCTTTATCACCTCTCACTTTGAGTTTGTCGGTGAGGGCTATGAGGTGGATGCGCTCCACTATTTGATCAAGCCAATCTCTGCGGACAAGCTATTGCAGGTGATGACAAAGGCTGCCGAAAAACTGTCTGTCGAACCTCCGTCGGTGGTGATTACCTGCGAAGGTCAGACTGTCAAGTTATATGAATCGGATATTCTCTATGTGGAATCCTTTTTGCACTACATTGTCATCCACACCCAAAACAACGAGTATAAGATCAAAGAAAGTATCTCCGTCTTTGAAGAAAAATTGAGCAATGATTTTTACCGTATTCATCGCTCGTACATCGCATCCTTAAAGCACGTTACCCGCATTTCCCGTACTTCGGTCAATATAGGCAAAATCGAGCTTCCGCTATCCCGTGGCAAATATGATGACATCAACCGAGAATTCATCAAACGTAATTGAGGTGGATCATGAGAAAGAAAACCTATCTAAAGCTTGTGGAATACCAGACCGAGCAATCCGAAAAGCATCTTTCGGAGGTGCGGAGCATCCACAAGGAAATGCGCGGATATAAGCATGATTTTCACCATCATTTACAGGCGTTGAAGGGACAGCTTGAAGCCGGAGAGATTGAACGAGCTCTTTCGTATATCGCTCAGTTGGACGATCAGCTTATGAATGTGGATACATTACTCAAAACGGGCAATGTCTCTTTGGATGCCATTCTCTCTGCCAAAATCGCGCAAGCAAAAGCTGAAAACATAACCGTGACCGTCAAAGCAAATGTTCCCGATGTATTGACGATCTCGGATGTGGAATTGAGCATCGTGGTCGGTAATTTGCTCGATAACGCTATTGAAGCCTGCCGTACAGTATCGGAAGATCGCTTCATCCGCATTTATATCACGATGAAAGGCAATATGCTCTACTTCTCCATGCTGAACGCTGCCGGAGACAAAAAGAAAAAGACCGGTACACTGTTTGCGACACAGAAGGATGGCGTACACGGCTTCGGGCTTCGCCGCGCCGAGGCAATTCTGGAAGAACATGGTGGTTGGGTCAAATATAACAGCGAGGATGGAGCTTTTACCTCTGAATTTTTAGTCCCGGCCATTGAATAAATGCAATTCGTGTACTGACATAAGCGGTTAGTGCACGAATTTGTTTTAGCCGGGTCATTATGTTATAATGCGGATGAAAGGAGTGAGGCACATGAAAAAAACAAAACCGAAATACAGTATGTTCTCCAATATCGCATACGCCTTACGCAATATTTGGAAATGGGATAAAGCTTTTTATCTGTTCTTTATTCCGAGCATTCCTCTGGCGGTTCTGATGCCGTTGGCGGCTACCTATTTCCCCAAAATGCTGATTGATTCGGTGGAGTCACAGCAAAGTATTCAAAAGGTCGTTACCGTTATCGGTATCTATTTCGGCGCGATTTTACTCATAGACCTGTTTCGGAATTTATGTCGCAGCAAATTACACATGCGACAATACAGTTTGTCCTGCCTATATCAGCACGCCATCAGCGAAAAGCATATGCGTACCGATTATGCGAATACAGACAACCCCGAAGCCATCACGAAATATCAACACGCCATGAGCGATGCCTGCTCGGGTCAATGCGCCCCTGAATTCATCTGGCAATCCTTGATGGGTCTGTTCACCAGCCTGTTGGGTATTTTCACTTATGGCTCTGTGATCGCAACCGTTTCCCCTTGGATTCTGTTATTCTTGTTCCTGTCGGCGTTCATTACCTATCTCGTCAGCCGTTGGCAGAGAAACTACATTGAGAGAAATAAGGATCATTGGGTGACTATCGACCGAAAGATCGGGTATCTCCAAGGCTTTTCCGAGAGATTCGACCACGCCAAGGATATCCGCATCTACGGTATGTTCGGTTGGCTGACCGATATGCTGACGGGCTTTCAGAAGGAACGCTTCGGTTGGACGAAAAAGGTCAGCGCACGCACCCTGGGCGGAACCTGCATCAATGCTCTACTGATGCTGATCCAAAACGGTGTGGCCTATGCGGTATTGATCGTAATGGTCTTCAACAACGAGATTGGCGCAGGTGATTTCGTGTTCTATTTCGGTGCGATCACAGGGTTCTCCGCATGGCTGAACGGAATTGGAAACATGGTGAATGATATTACTCACAAGAGCATCAAGATCGGCTACTACCGGGAGTATTTTGAGATCGAAGAAAAGTACAACCACGGAGAAGGTTGCCCTGTGCCGACCGAGCGTGAATTGCCCGTAGATATTGAGCTGAAAAACGTATCCTTCAAATATGCTTCTGCGGACGGTGAAAAATGTGCGCTGAAGAATGTCAATCTGAAGATCGGCAAGGGTGAAAAATTGGCCATTGTCGGTGCGAATGGCGCGGGTAAAACGACACTCGTTAAATTGATGTGCGGCTTTTATTACCCCTCCGAGGGTGAGATCAAGCTGAACGGTCGCGCCATTGCGGACTATAACATTGAGGACTACTATTCGCTCTTTTCGGCGGTGTTCCAAGATATTTACCTCTTGCCTGTGACGATTGCAGAATTTGTTTCCTCCTCCGAAAAGGAAATTGATCGAGGCAGAGTGATGAATGTGATCAGACAAGCCGGATTGGCGGATAAGATCGATTCCTTGCCCAACGGTATCGATTCAAGACTGATGAAGGGTGTTTTTGACGATTCTATCGAAATGTCGGGTGGAGAAAAGCAGAAGCTGATGCTTGCACGCGCACTGTATAAGGATGCACCCGTGATCGTTCTTGACGAGCCCACGGCAGCGCTTGACCCGATTGCAGAAAATGAGCTTTACTTGAAGTATAACGAGTTGACTGCCAATAAGACATCGGTATATATTTCTCACCGTCTTGCGTCCACACGCTTCTGTGACCGCATCGTATATCTTGAAAACGGCGAGATCGTGGAATGCGGCTCTCACGACGAGCTGATGAAGCTGGGCGGCAAGTATGCCCATATGTTTGACCTGCAAAGTCATTACTATAAGGAGGATGTGGATCATGCGTAAAAATAACCCTAATATGCGTGCGCTGAAGCTGCTGCACTCCTTCTGCCCCTCCTATTTTCCGCTGTTAGTTCTCAAATCGTTTTTCGGAAAACTGTCGCCTTATTTCAACCTGTATCTCTCCGCAGAAATCGTGAATGAGATCGTTGGTGCGAGAAATAAGGACACGCTGATTACGCTTGTTCTGATCACTGTGATCGGCAACTTCGCTATTGCCATCATGGGAGGGATTTTGAACCGTGCTTTTGGCCATAAAGAAACCTTGCTTTACCAGCGTGAGGCAGTATATTATAACAAGAAAACACTTGACCTTGATTACGACAACCTGGAAAACACCGAGGTTCGCCAGCTTCGCCGCAAGATCGTTGAGTCTTCAAGAATCAATTTTCATGGTAAGCAACTGCTGTTGATGTCTGTCGGTAGATTGGTCAATATAACAATCAGCGCAATATTGGCTCTTATTCTGGGCATTGAAATGTTTGTGCTGATGTTTGCATCGGGCTTTAGCTGGCTGATCATTCTCCTGGCTTGCCTGATCGTCGGTCTTGTCTCTTTCAACGTTTGGTATTCGTTCAGAGTAAAGGATAAAATGGGCACGGTATACCGTAATGCCTCCCAGACTATGATCGACGAAAACAGAATCGACGATGCGATTGATTGCTATAATATGGGCAAGGATGTGCGCCTGTACCGCCAGGATAAGCTGATTATGAAGATCAAAAACTTCGCGCTTGACCTCCACAAAAAGGCGTTCCGTACCATGGAATCCAGCAAGTATAAGTTCGATATGCCGTTAACCTTTACGGGTATTCTGCTGGAAGCCATTATCTACGTGTTTGTGTGTGTATACGCCTTGCTCGGAACGTTCGGTATCGGTAGCATCGTAAAATACGTTGGTTTTGTAGAAACGATCACAGGTTGTATCACCAGTTACTTCGCTGTATTTGCGGATATCAAATACAACACGCCTTTTGTGGAAGACTATCTGGCATACTTCGACATTCCCCAAAAGATGTATCAGGGTTCGCTTACCGTTGAAAAGCGTGACGATAACGAGTATTATGTAGAGTTCAAGGATGTATCCTTCAAATACCCCGGATCCGAAACCTACGCGCTCCGTCATGTCAATATGAAATTCAAGGTTGGCGAAAAGCTTGCTGTCGTTGGTATGAACGGCAGCGGTAAGACCACTTTCATCAAGCTGATGTGCCGATTGTACGATCCCACCGAGGGAGAAATCCTGCTCAACGGTGTCAATATCAAAAAATATGATTACGACGAATATCTGGCTGTATTCTCGGTGGTGTTCCAGGACTTCAAGCTCTTTTCCTTCTCTCTTGGTGAAAACGTTGCCTCCGGAGCGGATTATGACGTAGACAAGGTAATGGCCGCCCTTCATCAGTCCGGATTCGGTGAACGACTGGCAACCATGCCGGAGGGCATCAAGACCACCTTGTATAAGGACTTCGATGAAAATGGTATCGAGGTATCGGGCGGTGAAGCTCAAAAGATAGCCCTTGCCCGAGCGCTCTATAAGGATTCACCGTTTATCATTCTTGACGAGCCTACCGCCGCACTCGATCCCATTGCGGAATACGAAATCTATTCCAAGTTTAACGAGATCGTGGGTGACAAAACGGCCATCTATATCAGTCATCGCCTGTCCTCTTGCCGCTTCTGCGATAAGATCGCCGTGTTCGATAACGGCCATATCGTTCAGCGTGGTTCCCATGATGAGCTTGTTGCCGACGAATCGGGCAAGTATTATGAGCTTTGGCACGCACAAGCACAATACTACACGGAAAGTCAAGGGGCTTAATAAAAATCAGGGCGCATTGCGTCAAACTTGCGCCCTGTAAAAGTTGGAGGAATAAAATGACAGAGAATACTATCACCATCACGGAGGTCTGGGAGCAGATCAAAAAGCTGCAGGAGCAGATCGCATCCTTGAAGGAAACCACCGATTGTATCATTGCTGAGAATGATATCGATGAATATGACAATGGGGAGCCGATAACCGTCGTTAAGACAGAGATCGCAATGGCGAAAATCGATACCATCAAACATACGTTTTCCGAGCGCGAAAAAACGTTGCAGTCGCTTCTTGATCTCTATAAGATCATGTATAGCGATTTGAAGCAGGACAATGCAGCAAATACACTCTGAGATAATTTGCTGAGGTGCGTGAAATGAACCAGGTACAAAACAAAATTGACATCATCAGAAAAGTACTTAGTGAGATTGAAAGTGAGAATAGATTCACAGAAATTTTCAGACAAATCCCCTTGAATTCGCAAAGGGATTTCAAGGATTTTTCTCCGGAACAAATCTATTTTGACTTTATCAAGTATATCATAGAACAAGATAATCTGCCGGATAACATATATGGCATCAATATCCACATGAATTCCGATAATGTCATTGATCACTATGAACTGATCTCCTTTGCATGTGAAACAGCATTATGCAAGGGCTATATCAATGTTGTTTGGGCGGAGTAATACTCAGGTAATAACTTAATGAAAATGCCGCCGAGAGTAACCGTAATTGGTCGCTCTCGGCGGTGTTTTTATAGATCAATTCTTATTATTTGCTTGGGGTAGATAGGGCACCAATCGTTCAACCAATTCCTTGAACCGATGATCTTCTTGAACCGAGGCAAAGGGGCCATTCACATTCGTAAGCCCTTGATAAGCCCACCAACAGACATATTCGCCCTTATCGTTGGTATCATCTTCGGGCTCACTCAATTTGTTATCGGTCAACAGATTCAGGACGGGACAGTTATAGGAGAGAACGGTTTCGATAGGCAATTCACTGTATTGAGTATACAGATCAATTGCTTTTTCAAGAGCGGAATATCCTTCATCATGCTGTTCTTGCTTGAAATATGCTTCCGCGATCCGCATATAAAAGTCTGCACGCATACACATCCACGCATCCGTGTCTGTGGACGGATCTCTCATATCGTCGATCAGCTTCAGCACCAGCTTATAACTTTCCACCGTCTCGGTGGAGGACTCCTGACCGATGCAGTTATAGAAAACGTATCTCATAAATGAGAGGAGATTTTCTTGCATTTGCATACGGTGCTTTTCCGCGTCGTTGCGATATTCATAGCGTGCTTCAAGCAGAACCTCGCGGCAGGCTTTCCAGCCGGGGATCAAGTGGCTCCAAGTGTCCAACGAATCCTCGCTTTCAGCGATCATAATATAGCGCATAGCTTCCAGCCGGTAATCCTCGTCAGGGCAGTTTTCCAAGATATTCCGGCAAATGGCGCGGATCTCCTTGAGGTGCTTCTCATGGGGGCGAACACCATGCTCCAGATAGCATCGGCACAGCCATATACCAAAGCTGTATTCCTTGGGAAATTCCTCATAAGCCGCCCGACAGGTCAGATAGAATTGCTCCGGATTGTCTTGGACTTCACGAATCAGGCGAGTATGGGTAGCGATCTTTTCTTCCATGGATTCAAGGTCTGTGCCAAAAAGCACGTCGGTGGATATATGGAAAAGCTGGGCGATCTTGGGGATTAGTTCGATATCGGGATAGGCAAGCCCGTTCTCCCATCGGCTGACCGATTGATATGTCACGCCGAGGGCTTGGGCTACCTCTTCTTGGGTGATGTTCCGCTCGCGGCGTAGCTTGCGGATAACAGTAGATATGGGTAACATAGTACGAACTCCTTGTACATAGATTCGGCTGCGCAACCTGTGCTTATATTGTACAGCCTTCAAGGAGAAAAGTCAATAAGCTGTCCCGCACTACGGACTCAACCAGCGAGAGAATTTTGCACTTGTTCGTATAGTCAGGGGGCTGTGTGTTATCGTTTATAGCTTCTGCGCTCTTTCCAAAAGCTCCTTCCAGCGAGGCTCTTCCCGCACACTGTCAAACCATTCCCAACCCGATTGCATGGTCATGATGAGCGCAACTGCTGTCTTTTTCCAATAGTAGCGAATCCCGAGGAGATGGAGGAGCTTTTTCCCATTGGGAAGTTGAACGTGCCGATTCTGTTTTATGAGCTTGGTTTTTCCAAAGAACAGAGGATTCCCCAAATCCAACGGCGTTCCGTCGGGAATGTTTGCCCAACGTTCGTTGAGTTCAAGGGCTTTCTCCAAATAGGCATAGCCCTGCTCGGTATCACCTGCTCCGAAATAGGCTGCGGACATACGTATATACACCATACCGTATTCAGCGATCCATCCGTCGGGGATGCGCTCATTTTCTTTCCGGCCTGTTACACCGTCCAATATTTGCAAATACACGGCTTTGTGAGCAAGGGAGTCCATGGGAGTGTTTATGACACAACACTTATTCAAACGCTCAATGGTGGTTGCCGTGCGCAGAAAATTCCCTGCCTTCCGATACATCCAATACTGCTCGTCATCACCTAAAAGCTTGTACCGCTCCTCGTATATCTCGTAGCAGTTTTCATAATAAAACTTTGTATCCCTGTTACGCCATTTTTCAAGTTCGTCCTCATCACAGATCATGCACATATATTTGATTGCTCTTCGCCGCATAACGCTGTCGGTACATTCCTTTAGCAGCCTTTCACAGAGATCTTGCAGCATGGGCTTGTATTCATCCAGTTTGTCTCTGTGATGATGTGTGATCTCACCCATGAGCGAATTAGCAATATGCCAATCACGGGGATATTTTTTGTGATACTTTAAAGCCAGAGCCAGCCGCTCTTCGGAGGAATCAAGGCTGTTCACGACCTTGAAATAGTTGTTATTGACATCCTCGCGGGCACTGATCTCGTCATTGCCAATGAGTTCATCCACCGTGACCTCAAAATAGTTGGCAATAGAGGGTAGCAGGGTAATGTCGGGATAGCCGTCACCACACTCCCATTTGGACACCGATTGCGGAGATACACCCAATACCTGCGCCAGCTCATCCTGGGTCATATCCCGCTCACGGCGGTATTTTTTGATTCTTTCTCCAATCATCAAATTCATATTCTACTCCTTTCCAAACATGATGTTCATAGCGACGGGCCCTGTCACCGGTATTATGATACCATAGCAGGGAATAGAAGTCAATAACCGCGTTTTTGCGTTACATACCACTTTGAGTGGGATTTTTCTACGAAGAATTGTTTCGGTAAAGAAGGTTGGCAAACAAGTAGTTTGCATAAACGCATAAATTGAGAATCATATCCCCCGTTTTTTCGCCTCTCGGCGTGTCCAGTGTAGCATAGCTCTCGCAGCTGTCAACGTGAAAAATTATCGCTGAAAAATGAAATAGATACAGAATAGCCAGGTAGCAATACCTGGTTTTTCTGTATCCACACGCAATATTTTTTCGTGTACTGAAAGTGATCTATACCTCTCGTTGACATCTGCACACTTCACTCGGAATGATCGTGATTCTCTCCCGACCTATGCTCCCCCGACCCTGCCGTAAGGCAAAATAAAAATCGGGAGGTATAGAAAATGAAAACCGAAACCAAAGAAAGAATCACAAACGAAAACGCAAGGATCACCGAGAACAATGTCCAGCATATTGGTGAGTGCATCGCGCTGTCTGCCATCAAGAAAATGATGCGATTTGCACACCATCCGCGTTCTCTAGACAAGCTGTATGCCGGATTGGTCGAGGATATCTATCACAACAAGGGCTACAATACGACCTTCTCGGACGGTTACGATCTGGCATCCGAGGTGATCTGCTTCCTCTGTCACTACATGGGCCACAACTTGGACGATCTGGCCTGTCAGAATCGCAAGGGTGAGTTACTGATTGTCCGCTTTGCCTGCTACCGTCACGCCCTGCGGTACATCGAGAAGGAGTATCTTTCCAGCTATAAGACCGTCAGCATTGAAGAATGCTCGCCCGCTGATGCTTCCATCGACTTTGAGACACAGTATGAGATTGAGGACTATACCAAAGTCGATACGATTATCCATCAAATGCGTTTGACCATCGCCGAGACCGAGACGCTAAATCACTACATGGCTGGACTCGGATTCGTAGAGATCGCGCAGATGCAGAATGTCAATAATACGACTGTCTGGCGTCGTAGAAAGAGCATTCAGAAGAAGTACCTGCGATATATCGTCATGCAAGGCTGATCCTATTTATATATAAACACAAAAGGGAGCTTTACGGCTCCCTAAAGTTATGCGGTATGGAGACGCTCATGCGGGCTGAGCAGAGGTTACGCAAAGCATTCGGCGTATTTGGGGTTCTTGCGTATCTCATCCAAAATGTCCTGCGTGAAATGTCTGAACTCTTGTTTCCAAAAGTTTGAGGCAAGGGGCGCAAGACCGCCTTTCCCAACCTGCAAAGAACTTACCAGCGGTGCGGAATACTTGTATTTTTCGCCTTCCTCAAGTTGCTCGTAAATGAGTTGGTATTTCTTATAATGGTCAAATGCCTTGTCGAAGTATTCCATGACCTTTTGCATACTGCCGCCACTGTGCGCTTCACAGTACATGAGTTGTAAATACAAAAGACAAATATGCGTATGCCAGCACCCGCATCTGCCATCATCAAAAATGGATTCGTACATATGGACGATGGACAGATACAAATTCTTTCCGTATGCCGATGAGGACAATGCAGGTCTCATAGCCAGCGGAGCTTGAATCGCGCCACGAAGGCAGCTCAACAAATCCATGATGCAATTGGCCTCGGCTTTGGCTTTCTCCTCTCCAACTGTTGCTTTCGGCAACATGACCTCCTTACTGATACGCACGGGATTCTGCTGCATCACAAGTGCTTTTGCCTTGTCGTGTTTGCCCATTTTGCTATAAAGATTTATCAATGCCATGATTGTGCGATCCCTTTCATAGGGCAAGGGATCGCACTTCAAGCTCCTTTCATAGACACTCACTGCTTCCTGCCAATATTCATTTTGAGCATTATAAGCGGTATCGTCCTGATACACGCCAGAATCGTCGAGTGCATGCGCATGTGCTCCGTGTACATGCCATCCCCACATGTTGAGTGCTTCGGCAAGCTTCAAAAGAATTTTTGCCTCGTTAGGGAATTCCGAGGATGCATCTCTTAACATGTTGATGCAAACGTATACGTCATCGGTCAGACTGCCGTTGGATATGAATTGCCCTTGCTTGGTAAGTATCTTGTCAGCTTTTTCAAGAATAATTTTGATTTTTTCTTCTCTATCGTCGTGATATCCAAACAGTTCGTCGATGGATACATGAAAGTAATTCGCAATGGAAGGGATCATCTCCATGTCGGGATAACTACCGCCTGATTCCCAGCGCGATACAGCCTGCGCGGTTACGCCGAGCGCTTCCGCAAGATTGTCCTGTGTCCGCCCGTCATGTTTACGCAGTTCTCTAATTTTTGCACCTAAATTAAGTTGCATAAAAGTTCCTCCTTGAGATAGTTATCACCGGTGTGATTATATTATAGCACATATTTACAAAAAAGCAATTATCAAATAGTTGTTTACGACTCAACCAGTGTTTGTCCTTTGGCACCCTAGCGTGTGCTTGTCTTATACAAGTCGGCTCGCTACGCTCGCCGAGACAAGCACACGCCCGCACCGCAAACAAACGAAAAAGAAAAATCCAAAGCCGAGCGGTCGCGGAGTCGCCCGCTGAACCGCTTGGGCGTACATCCGCGATCACGCTCGGCGGCTTTTTGGATAGATTTCGTTTTTAGCCGTTTGTCGTAGCACCGCAGGGTGAGATCGTCAGCCCTCGCGCTATCCTCGTAAGTCTTCGTGTGAAAACTGTCCAGTTAATAATCAAAACCCGCCAACCCCGTAAGTTGACAAATCCGATCTCGATGTGTTATCCTGTTTGTGAGCCATGGATGCTTGGGAAAAGTTGGGGTAAACTTGGGGTAAAGTTTTGGTTTTTACTAAAAGATGTGGATAAATATAGGTTTAGTTGCTTGTTTTTCACTGAGATCTATGGTATAATATCACCGCATTTCACAGAAAAAGGAATAGTCACAGTATAGTTAGTTCGTATGCAAAGTGTCAAGCCAAGAATGATGATGCCGTAAGGCCGAGCCCGTGTTCCGAGGGCACAATCGGAAGGTTGCACTTAAAAGGCGTAATACGTTTTCATGACAGAAAAGCGTATTGCGCTTTTTTTGTGCCTTTTTCTCTGGAAAATTCAATTTAAGGAGAAAAAACTATTGAAAGAAAGAGAGGTCAACATCATCATAAACGGTGGCTTTGAGGTCAAGCAAATGCATGAGGCAGAGCGAGAGGCATTC
>JAGAIH010000403.1 GCA_017626655.1 Clostridia bacterium
CGGTGGTATCCGACTCCGCGGGCTCGGTGGGCGCGTCGGTGTCGGGCGCGGGGGTGTCCGGTTCCACGGTATCGGACTCGGAGGTATCGGACTCGGTCTCATTTTCGTCCGAAGGATCCGTTTCCTGCTCGGCGGCAAGGATCTCGATCTCAGAGAACTGGCAGGAGTAGCCTGTGTCTTTTATCGGACCCAGTTTGGTGACATTCACCCGAACAAAGCGGGCGTAGGCGGGGTGGAAAGTGAAAACGTGGGGAGTCTCGCCCGCATCCTCCTCGTGAACACCGCGGTGGATCACCGTCCAGTTTTCCATATCCGTGGAGATCTCCACGGTATAATCCGTGGGATAACAGAGGCCGTTGTTACCGCGGGGATAGAGTATGACGGTGTCAATGCGGTATTCTCTGCCCATATCCACCATCAGGAACACGTCCTTCACGTCTCTGGTGTCGTACCAGGTACTGCACCAACCCAGAGTCTTGTCGGTGGGCCAGGATTCCATCTTGTATCCGTCCACCGCAAAGGCGGGGTTCCATGCGCCGTCCGTGTAGCTGGCTGAGGTAATGACACGCTTGCCCGCGGCCAGATTTTCGCCCTTGGTTACGGCGGGAGGCGTCTTATACGTGGTAGCGGGCGGGGCGGGGATGGAGCCGTCGTCCATGTACAGGGCAAGCTCACCCACGGCGACCTCATAGATGCCCTTTAATGTAATTTTGACGTAGCGGCCCTTGGCGGTATCAAAGGTGAAGGTGGGGACGTTCTCCTTGGGGTTCTCCATATCGGTCACGGCCAGCACTTCCCTCCAGTCGCTGCCGTTGTCGGACACCAGAAGGGTCAGCGCGGTGGGGTAGGAGGCTCCCGAATCCACACCGAGGCCCGCGGGATACACGTCCAGACGGTTCATGGCGCGGGTCTCACCCAGATCGAACAGGATGGAGGCGTCCTGTCCGTCGCAGGAGGCGCGCCAGCCCATGCGCGTAGGGGAGGACAGCCCCTGACCGTCGTGGGCGTAGGCGATGCAGTAGCCGTTCCCCGTTACCGAGCTGTTGGCATAGGAAGCAGCCCCCACCAGCAGATTCGGATGGAATACAGGAAATGTACCGTAGTCGGCATCCCGTTCGGCCAGGCGGTACAGGGCGAATTCACCCGCCTTGAAGCTGCGGGTCAGAACGCCGTTCTTGTAGTCGGGGGTCAGGGTACCGTCGTCCACGGTCTTGTCGATCTCCACGAGGGAGGACACACCGTCCAGACGGAAGGACAGGGTCGCGGGACGGTCGAAGTCCTTATTGACGATCATGAGGTATTGCTCACCGCTGTCGGTTTTTTCAAAGAGGGAGACAATGGCGTAGGCATCCCCCACGGGCCGGACGAAGAAATCGGAGGGGAGGGTCTCATAGGCGGAGGAAGTGCTCTTTTTGCCGCTGTGGTACACCTCCTTGGAGGTGAGGGTCACCAGAATGTCACCCACGTTGTGTACCTCGCGGTTGAGGGTGGCGGCCACGTCGTACAGCTCGGTCTTCTGATCCTCGTGATCCATGATGGCGTCCATGAAGAGATCCGCTTCCCCCGTGCCCGTGGCACCCGGCACGTGCCAGGAGAAGTACTTGATCCACTTGAAGCCATAGCTGAGACCCGCGGCTATGTGGTAGCGCAGAACTCCCTCGGTAGGTCTGCGGTAGCCGTAATGGTCGGAGCCCACACCCTGCAGGTAGAAGGCGGTGGGAATGTCGTTGTCAAGCCCCGCGCGGCGCATGGTCTCAAAGTTGCCGAACAGAGCGGCCTCGTCTACCGAGCCCGTGGCGGGACCAAAGGGATAGTTATCGAAGGAAAGGTAGGACTTCTTATCCCCCAGCATCTTGGCGTAGTCAGACAGGCGGGTGTAGTACTCGTCGTAGCTACCGTAGGCCATCCCGGGGAGAAAATTGATATCGGTGATGCTGTTCGGGTCATGCTCCCGAAGCAGTCTCTCCAGTCGGGCGTAGGGCAGGGGATCCCAGGGCTCGTCCTCCACATGGTAGCCCATAAAGGCCAGGGTGTTACGGTACTGCTCGGCGTGCGCGATCACCGCTTCGTCGGTAGAGGCGGGTATGATACCGTTCAAGTAGCTGTGAACGAACACCTTGAGGTTGCGCTCACGGGCGGGATCCCAGATGGACTGGGCAATATCCAGTATACGCTCGCTTTTGACTACCGAATTGTTGTGGCCGACCGCCATAACGGCGTCGATATCGGCGTCGCGGAGCCACAGGAACTGCTCCTCGGTGATGGCGCGGTCGTTGCCCCACATGGGGACGGTAATGAGAATGTTATCCACTTGATTCTTCTCCTTATCCACGATCACACGGCACACGGTCTCTCCGCCGTGACCCGTTTCCCGCATAGTTATGGTGGCTTCTCCCTCTCCCTTGGCGGTCACCTTCCCCTTTGCATCCACCTCCGCCACCAAAGGATTGGAAGAAGAAAACGTCAGGGCAGGCTCTTCCCCGTCGGGAAGTCCTTTGACCGTGGCGGTGAGGGTATCGCTCTCCCCGGGCTTCAGCCACAGGGTGTCTTTATTGGGGGTTATCCGAACAGTCTGCTCCGAGGTGCCCCAGATCTCGATCTCAGACAGGGTGCAGATTTGATCGTTGCCATCCTTCTCGGCCGATAGTTTGGTGATCTCCACCCGCACAAAGCAAGCCGTGACAGGGGAAAAACTCAACTGTCTGCCCTCGCTTCGGATCTCGGTATCCCCCGTGACCGAGGCGACGGTCTTCCAGGTCACCCCGTCATCCGAGACCGATACGGCGTAATCGTCGGGGAAGGTCTGGCCGCCGCCGCGAGGGTAGATGTCTACTCGGGAGACGGTGGCTGTATGGGCCAGATCAAAGGTCAGCTTGATATTTGCGTTTCGCGAGTCGTGGCGGGCAGATCGCCAGCCAAGGGTCTGACCTGCGGGAAGAGGCCACGGTGTCAGCTTACTTCCGTCGGTCAGAAAGCTCAACCGCCAGTAGCCCTCGGGATCGTCCCAGACCGAGTCAGAGGTGAGCGTGGCCAGCTCGGCCAGGTTGACAAGCTCCCGCTCGGCTCCTGTCGCGGAGAAGATACCCAGCCCTCCGACGCAGGGGAGCAGCATGGCAAGCACGGTCAGTATACACAAAGTTTTCAAAAGGTGATGTTTCATAGATCCCTCCTGTATGAAATGATCGGCAGGGTATTGACAGAGAATTGTCTTTAATGTTATAATACAGGGTAAGAACCGAATTGTCAAGGTGCGTTACGTGACATTTTTATTCATTTTGTGATATGGCTACGGAGGACATAATGAAAGACGGTACGATCATACGCAGACAGCTGATGGAGGTCAAGAATCCCCTTCCCTCCTGCCCTCGCTATTTCGGCTACGTCCACGCCGTGGCGGATTCTCCCGACTACTATTCCAAGGGGATTTTGCGCCGTGCCGAGAATCACTGTATCTTCCACTACACCCTCCGCGGACGCGGCCAGTGCTACGATGCCAAGGGTGTCCACACCGTGGAGGCGGGAGAAGGCTTTCTTTCTGTGATCCACGATCCTCTGTCGGGGTACGGCTATCCGCAGGACGGGAGCGAGGAATGGGAATTTGTCTGCTTCTGCTTTGACGGGGGCAACGCCGTGGAGCTGGTGAGGGATCTCATTCGCTCTGTAGGAACCGTGTACCGCCTGCACCGTGATTCCCCCCTGCTTTCTACGCTGACAGAGGCCGCCCTTCGGGGGAAAGCGGCTCCCTTCTCGCCCTTTGAAAGCAGTCTGTACTTCTACGAGCTGTACGGGGCTCTTGTGACGGCGGCGAGGTCTTCCTCCGAAAGTGAGGAAAAGTCCTTTCACCCCAACGTGGAGGCCGCTCGCCGCATCATCCGCGAGGAGGCAGACGAGAATCTGTCCATTGAGCAGATCTCCTTCCGTCTGGGGCTGTCCCGCGAGCATCTGTCCCGTCTTTACAAGAACGAGACTGGACGGCTGTTGAAGGACCATATCCGTGAGGAGCGGATCCTGCGGGCCTGCCGACTTCTGAAGGGCACCGAGCTGTCTATCGCGGAGATCGCACGCCGCATGAATTTCAGCTCGGACGCAAATTTCGTTCGTTTTTTCCACAAAACCATGCACATGACCCCCTCAACCTTCCGCAAGGAGGGCACCATACCCGATTTCCTGACGGTACGAAGAGATGGCGGCCCGTGCTGAACCGTACCAAAAACCTCCCGTCGCAGAGCAAGACCGCGGCGGGAGGTTTTTCACATGGATCGGGCGGAGAGCACGCGTATTGTGGTGGGGTGAAACACCTGTCTCATCGGTGTTCAACATATTCATGTAATGGGGCAGCACAGTGGCAGGGATGGCCTTTTCCACCGATCATCTCAAGATCTCCCGCGATCCCCGCGTAGCGGATGAGCCGGAGCGTTCCTTCTTCAACGCCACCCTCGGCTCTCTCCTGAATGGCGAACCGAACTTTACCTACATGAACGATTCCAACGGTAGCCGCGAGCCCGCACGCACGGTTCCGGAGGGGCATTCCTACGTGGGCGGACGGGATATGTCCTGCTGTCAAGCGAACGGACACCGCGGCTTTCCCCAGATCACGGAAAGGGCTCTGCTCTGCGACGGGAAGTCGCTCTACCTGAACTACTACGGTGCCTGTGCCCTTGAAACCTACGCGCAAAATGGCCATGCCGTGCGGATCACCCAGGACACCGTATACCCCAAAAACGGTGCCATTCGCATTTTCTTTTCGTATTACGCGGCCGTTCTCTTCCTTCTGACGACCAGCAAAATCAGGCAGGCGGTCAGAACGATCTCCAAGATCCCGAATACCGCAAACAGAACGGTGTCCGCACCGTTGTCCTCCGCCTCGCCTTCTGTGCTTGTGTCCGTGGGGGCCTCGGTGTCCGCGGGGGGATCAGCCGTCACCTCGGTGCTCTCGGCGGGCTCGCTCTCTTGGGTGGTTCCGTCACCCTCGGGGGGGAAGGTTTCCTCGGGATCTGTCTCGGCGGGGTCGGTGTCGGGAGCCTCGGTGTCGGCGGGCTTGCTGTCCTCCTCGGGAAGCTGAGTCTCGACCTTCACGTCATTCTCGCTGTAGGCGTAGATATCCGAGATATAGCATTGGGAGTTGCGGGCGGCAATGGCCAGGCGGGCATTCACCGCCAGCTTGGCCTCGGCCACCTCAAAAGCGACGTTGCCCGCGGCGTCCTTCAGAACGGCGTGACGGTAGTATTCGCTCGGATCGGTGGGATCTGCAAAGGTGCCGGGGTCCGACATCTCCACCGTACAGATCACGGCGTCGTTGATCTTCACGGTCACGGTCTGATCCTTGTCCTCAAAGGAGACGGTGAAGTACTCGGTGGTCTCCACGTCCAGATAGACGTCGAAGTAGCGGTTGCAGGTGCGCTGCTTGCCTCTGTCCTCGAAGCACTTGATGCCCACGGTGAAGAGAGTCTTCCCTTCGGCGTTGGACTTGTCGGTAGGATAGACCGCGATACCCGAGTAATCATGGAGGCAGCCCGTGCGGTCGTATTCACTGCTTCCCCCGTTCTCGCGGTAGTAGTCCGCCTCATAGAGGGGGCCATGGACACTGCCGCTGGCGTGGCGGGCGGTGATGGCCACGCCGCCGTTATGCCCCTTGGGGAGCCGCAGGGTCACCGAGTAGGTGTAGGAGTCGAACATCTCGGAGGCCGAGAGGATGCCTACGTAGCTCTGGATATGGAGCACGGTCCGATCCCCCTCCCGTTCAAAGTAGGAGCAAGGGGCGGCGTTGTAGTTGGCGAACTGATCCACTACCCAGAATTCATGGAAAGGGAGAGCTGTATTGTCGATGAGGACGCCGTCGGCGTAGCCCGCGTCGGTGAAGTCCTCGGTGTAGTCCACCGCCCGCTTGGGAAGGACGGCGGCGGGGGACAGCATCATGGAGAGGGTCAGGAGCAAGGCAAGGAGCAGGGCCGCTGTCGCGCGGAGCTCGGCGCGATTCGGTTTTTTCATAGTCATATCAACCGTCTCTCGGCGTCACACCGCAGAGCCTTTCTTGTTTTTGATGAGGATGAAAACGATAAGGGAAGCCAGAAGGACGTCCGCGCAGAGCAGGATCACCCAACCGCCCTTGATAGCGGAGGCGAAGCCTCTGCGGGAGAGGGTGCCGTCCGCGGGGGCTTGGGGAGCGGGATGAGCGGCCGTCTCGCCGTCGGTGTCGGGGGTGGACTCGGTGGGGGCATCGGTGGGAGCCTCGGTCACGCTTTCCTCCTCGGGGGAGGTGTTCAGCAGCACATCGGTGTAGATGCCGTTCTTCAGGATATAGCGGAAGCGATAACGGTCGTTGGGGGCGCTGTCGCCCAGATCCAGAAACTCCATGGGATCTCCCGCGGTGGTGGAATTGTCCGCCCACTTGAAGTCGAAGCTATCCCGCCCGTTCAGACAGAGAAGCTCGGAGGATACGCGGATCACCATGCGGTCATCCACCACGGCGTAGTCAGCCTCTCCGACCACGGTGGCCTCATTCCATTCCTTGGTGTAAAACCGCTCCACGGTGCATTTGCCGTTCTCGCGGGAGCGGTTGATGATAAAGTCGTAGCCCTCCCATCCGGTGTCGTAGCTGCGGTCGGCGTTGACGAAGAGGTTCATCCAGTTCTCCCCCTCGGGTGCCGTGATGGGGGCGGCGCAGTCCACGTAGAAGTAGACGTACTCGGCTGTCTTGGAGATCTTGGCAGAGACCAGATCGTTGCGTCCCGTTTTATTGGTGTAGTGGAAGCTGCTGAGAAGGGAGGGGGAATCCCGATGGGTCACGTCTCCCACCACGTCGCGGTAGAGGGCCTCGGCTCCCCGGAACTCGGACAGATCCCCCGACATATCCACCTCAAAGGTGCTTTCACTCTCGGGAATGGGATCCATGCCCTTGAAGAGGCGGATGTAGTAGGCCATCTGGTAGAAGTAATTGTCCCCGAACCGTCCCCTGATGGGCTCGATATCGCGGGAAAACTCGGCGGTCATGGCGTCAATATAGTTGTTCTCCTGAATGGGATCGTCCTTGATGATGGTGTACATACCGGAGATAATCTGCCCGATACCCGCGTTGATGTGCTTACCGAAGGTAAACTCGTTCCAGCCCGTCAGCATGACGATCTTGGGGGAGCTTTCCAGCGCGTAGGACCATTGCTGGGCA
>JAGAIH010000404.1 GCA_017626655.1 Clostridia bacterium
CCTCACGGGCAGCCTTCTCGGCGGCGGCCTTCTCGGCGGCGGCACGCTCGGCAGCCTCACGGGCCTCCCTCTCTGCCTTTTCCTTGGCGGCCTTCTCGGCGGCCTTGGCCGCTGCCTTCGCAGCCGCAATCTTGGAGGGAATACAGGTCTTGCCGTCCATGTAATCGTAAATGTTGTCAACCTGATTTGCCTCGGTCAGGGCTTGGAACAGTACGTTGAATTCCTGCTCGGTCAGGGTCTTCTGGCTCTTGACCTCGCCAACGCCCTTGTCCGCAAGCAGGTCGGTCAGCTCCTTGCTCTTCAGACCCATGTCCTTTGCCATCTGGTTAATTTTGAATTGGGGATTGAATGCCATATTTCCTCCTAATGCTCTTCCCTGCCCCCTTGGTGGGAGGTCAGGTTTTTGCCCTGTCGGGCTATGAGAATGGGGTTATTCGCTTTGGGTTTGGATCTCACCAACCGCTTCCCTCGGGGGGAGCTTGTCGGCGAGAGCCTTGTAGAGATTCTCGTCGGTCACGCCGACGGCGGCCACGGCTCCCGTCTTGCCCACGGCCCGACCCAGCTGTGTCGTATCGGCGGTGAGGCGGTAGAGGGGAACACCGTAAAAGGCGGTTTTATCGGATAGCTTTTTGTGGGTATTCTCGGAGGTATCCGAGGCCTCCAGCACAGCGATCACGGGATTCTTTTTGTCCCGCAGAGCCTCGCAGACCATGGGAGTTCCCATAACCAGCTTACGGGCTCTGGCGCAGAGTCCCAGGGTGGATAGGAGCTTATCCTCGGGAGTGAGGGTACTCATGCCTCGTCTCCGGCGGTCAGCTCGGCCTCCATTTTATCGTAGACCTCGGGGCTGATCTCGCACTCCAGGTTGTGGGCCACACGGCCGCTCTTGCGTACCTTCTTGAGGCACTTGAGGTCGCGGCAGATGTAGGCGCCCCGTCCCGACTTTTTACCGGTGAGATCCAGGCTGATCTCTCCCTCGGGACTGCGGACGATGCGGATAAGCTCGGCCTTGGGCTTATGCTCGTTACAGCCGAGGCACTGCCGCATGGGGATCTTGCGGGGCTTCATGCCCTTTTGCGCGGTTCCGCTCATGACGGTCACCTCGTTTCTTTGTAGTGGATTACTCGGCCTTGATGTCGATCTTGTAGCCGGTCAGGCGGGCGGCCAGACGGACGTTCTGTCCCTCGCGGCCGATGGCCAGGGAGAGCTGATCGGGATCCACGGTGACGCGGCAGGCGCGCTCGGCCACCATGGTGACGGAATTGACGGTAGCGGGGGCCAGGGCGGCGGCGATGTACTCCTCGGGGGTCTCGCTGTACTTGACGATGTCGATCTTCTCGCCGTTCAGCTCGGAGATGATGGAGTCGATACGCATATTGCGGTTACCGATGCAGGCGCCCACGGCATCCACGTCGGGGTCGCGGGAGTAGACGGCGATCTTGGAGCGGGAGCCGGCCTCACGGGAGACGCCGCGGATGATGACGATACCGTCCTGAATCTCGGGAACCTCCAGCTCAAAGAGTCTCCACACCAGCTTGGGATGGACGCGGGAGAGGGAGATGACAGGGCCCTTGGCCTCGTGGTTGATCTCGGTGAGGAAGACCTTGATCTTCTGGCCCACGGTGAGATGCTCGCCGGGGATCTGCTCGGCGTAGGGCAGCCAGTTGGTACCCTGGTCCAGCTCCAGCATGACGTCGCCGTTGTCGCGGTCGATCTTGGACACGGTGACGGTGATGATCTCTTCCTTCTTGTTCTCGTAAGCCTCCTGCATAGCCTGGCGCTTACCCTCACGGATGCCCTGAATGATGACCGACTTGGCGGCGGCGGCAGAGGTGCGGCGGAAGGCGTCGGTCTTGACCTCGCGCTCCACCATCATGCCCAGCTTGTACTTCTTGCTGATGGCCTTGGCGTCCTCCAAGGAGATCTGGCAGACGGGATCCTCCACCACCTCAACGACCTCCTTTTGCAGGTAAGCCTTGATCTTCTTCTTGGTCATGTCCATGTCCACGCGCATGAGGGCGGTGGGGCCGTACTCCTTCTTGAAGGCGGAGGTGAGAGCCTGCTCGATCTTCTCGATCATGTAGGACTGGGGAATACCCTCTTTTTCCAGCAGCTCCAGAGCGTTAAAGATATCGGCGTTCATTTCATTTCATCCTTTCGGGTGTTTAATCAGATTTTATCAGAAATCGAATACGGTGCGAACCTTGGATACGGTCGCCTTGGGGAATACGCGGGTGACTCCGGCGGTTTCCACGGGGATGGCGCCCTCGGCGTCGCGCTCGCCCAGGATACCCACCCAGACGCGGCTTCCGTCCACGGGGGCGAAGAGACGAACCTCTACCTTCTCGCCTACGCAGAGGTCGAAGTGGTCGTCGCGGGTCAGCTCCCGCTCGATGCCGGGGGAGGAGACCTCCAGAAGGTACTGGTCGGGGATGGGGTCATGCTCATCCAGGACGGGGTCGATGGCGCGGCTCATGGCCTCGCAGTCGTCGATGGTGATGCCTTCATCGTTGTCGATGGTGACGCGGAGGATGAAGTCGGCGCCCTCCTTGACGTATTCCACGTCCCAGAGGTAGTAGCCCAGCTCATCGGCGGTGGGCTGAATGATCTCACGGACACGGTCAGCGATGCCCCGTCCCGCGGTGCGGGTACGGACGGCGCGGTAGGGCTTCTTTTCGGTGGGGTTCTTGATCTCGTCCGACATGATGACTCCCTTCTGCGGCGGGGGACCGATACGAAAAGTCCCCAAGCAAAATTTAAGAGTGGCTTTCCGTTGGAACCCACTCTCATCGTCTCTATTCTTGTACAGTAATAGTATAGCACACTTTTCCTTGAATTGCAAGAGTTTTTTCACAATAAATTGGGGAATTTTTCTCATTTTGCCGCCCCGTTTTTGTTCATCCCGACAAATAGAGCCAAAAAAGCCGCCCCACGGCTGTGCGCGGGGCGGGATTTTCCTTGGATATCAGTCCTTTTTCTTCAGGACGACGGCGGCCGCAGCGGCAAAGGCCGTGACGGCGGCAGTCATGCCAATGGCGGAGCCGCAGCCCGACTTCTGGGGCTCGGTCTCGGGAGCGGCGGTGGGAGCCTCGGTCTCGGGGGCCTGGGTATCAGCCTGGGTGGGAGCCTCGGTGATCTCCTCGGTAGCCTCCTCGGTGGGAGCCTCGGTCACTTCCTCGGTGGGAGCCTCGGTGACCTCCTCGGAGGGAGCCTCGGTCTCGTCGGAGTCCGCGTCATCCACCAGGTTGAAGATGTGGAGAGCCATGTTCTTGTCGGTGCCGATGTCAGCCTTGTCCTGATCGGAGAGCTGGCAGGCGTAGCGCAGACCGCCCAGACAGCCGATGTAGCCGTCGGCCACGTAGTCCAGGTAGCGGGCGTCGCCCAGGTGGAGCTGGAAGTTCATGAAGACCTGATCGGGGACATTCTTCTCCATGTACAGATCCTCCCAGCTGAAGAAGGTCTCGTAGGTGGTGAGCTGCTTCTCGTCGTCGCGGGTGACCATGTAGGTGCCGTCCAGCATATCGTCATGATCCTTGTAGATGCCGTAGGAGGATCCGGTGTAGCAGATGCCCACGGGAGTCAGGACACCGCTGCCGTCATCCCACAGCGCGTAGGTGGAGCGGATACGGTCCAGCATGTAAGCCTGGGTATAGGTGCCGTTCTCGATGTCACCGTAGGCGTCCACGGCCACGTCGATCTCCAGGGAATCCAGTCCCCAGATGTCGATCTTGCTGTTGCAACGGGTGAAGAGAGAGGCCTCCACGATCTCGGCGGCCACGTACAGGCCCTCATCGTCGTAGGTCACGTAGTACTTGATGCTATAGGGCAGGATCTCGGGGATTTCCTCCTCGGGGAAGCCCTCCTTGGACCAATCCATCCAGTTCATACCCTCGGAGTCCTTGTTCACCTCGATGGGCTCGCAGGCGTACTCGCCCTCAGAGACGATACCGTCGATCTTGATGCCCTCGGAGGGGGGGACGTTGTGGGTCTGCTGACCATAGTCGGCAAAGGCGTCGTAGGGGGTGTCTTCGGAAGCGGATACGGTGACAGACAGAGCCGTCATGAGCATAATGGCGGCGACCAACACCGAAAGAATGCGCGCGATCTTTTTCATAATCATTCTCCTTATCAACTCATTCTGTTTCTTTCTCCCGATCGGGAGAGAGGGAATCGGGGCGCCCGACGGAGGGGAGCCAACTATCCATTTACATTATAGCAACCTATTTCCCGAAAATCAATGGAAAATTCGCACAAGTTGTTGCATTTTCTTCCCAATTGGTGTATAATAAGCCAAAAAGAAAGGAAAGGAGTCGCACCATGCGGATCCATTACGACGCAGAACGCATCAAGCATATCCTGCACAACCTGACCTGTCTGACCGGCATCAGCCTGTCCTTCATGACCACCGAGGAGGAGTACCTGTGCTACTGCTGTCCCCCCGACAATTTCTGCGCCGCCCTCTTTGCCGAGGACCCCAAGGCCGGCGAGCGGTGCTGGGCCTCGGACAGGGAATTGCTGGCGGCCTGCAAGCGATCCTGTCAGCCCGAGAGCCATATCTGCCACGCGGGGCTGTTCGACGCCATCGTCCCCGTGGTCAAGGGCGGTACCGTGGTGGGGTACGTGGTCCCCGGGCGCATTCGGGTTCCCTCCTCGGTGATGCCTGCGCCTTACCGCGATAATCCCCGCATGGCCGAGCGCTGGGAGGCCCTTCCCTGCTACGACGAGGAGCAGATCCGCTCCCTCATGGAGCTGTTGCCCAACGTCCTGCTGGGCAACGCCATCGAGCTGCGCGGCGGCGACCTGGCCTCCGAGGTAGCGGCCTACATGGAGGAGAATCTCACCCGCAGGATCGACCTGGAGGGGCTTTGCGACCGCTTCTTCGTCTCCAAGAACACCCTGTACCGCGCCTTTCGGGACAGCTTCGGCACCACGGTCAACCAGTATCTGATCTCCCTCCGCACCGAGCGGGCCAAGCAGCTGCTGGCCGACACCGAAATGACCATCGCCGAGGTGGCGGTGGCGGTGGGGATCGAGGACTACCACTATTTCTGTCGGGTCTTCACCCGCCAGACGGGGGTGGCTCCCGGAGCCTTTCGGCGGGAGGCGCGAGGGGGCGGCCCGGACGCGTAAACAGACCCATACCGCCCTCCCGTATGGGTGGGCGGTCGGCCCCTCCTTGGGAAAAATTGCAAGTCAGAGCCTCCTCTCCGTCAAATTCACCGCTCATTTCCCCTGTTTTTTCATTTTTTGCCAGAATTTTGACCAAAAACTTTCAAAAAAGCCCTTGACAAAATCCACGCAATCTATTATAATAGGATAAAATCGACGATGACCGGAAACCAGTAGGTCGGACCCTTCGTGTCAAGAGAGCTGTCGGCGGTGCGATGACAGCCACGAATCCCGATTGAATTCCTTCCGAGAGCCGCGCCTTGAACACCGTCCGCGGGCGGAGTAGGGGCGACGGGCCCGCCCGTTACAGCGGAGGGGACATGACCGTGTCCCGCGAGGCTTCTCCCCGTAGGGGAGGAAGTGAAAAAAGGTGGTACCGCGAAATATTTTCGCCCTTTGCAGAGACGTTTCTCTCAAAGGGATTTTTTCTGTTTACCGGTAAAATTTGATTCACATAAACGAAAGGAATTCCATCATGAAGAAGACCCTCATGCTCGGCAACGAGGCCGTGGCCCGAGGCCTGTACGAGGCGGGCTGCCGTCTCGTGTCCAGCTACCCCGGCACCCCCTCCACCGAGATCACCGAGTACGCCGCCGAGTACCGCGACGTATGCCCCGAGATGTACTGCGAGTGGGCCCCCAACGAGAAGGTGGCCCTGGAGGTGGCCTTCGGCGCTTCCCTCGCGGGCGCCCGCGCCGCCTGCGCCATGAAGCACGTAGGCCTCAACGTGGCCGCCGATCCCCTGTACACCATGTCCTACACCGGTGTCAACGGCGGTCTGGTCCTGGCGGCAGCCGACGACCCGGGTCAGCACAGCTCTCAGAACGAGCAGGACACCCGTATGGTGGCTCGCTCGGCCCACGTTCCCGTGCTTGAACCTGCAGACAGCCAGGAGGCAAAGGACTTTATGAAGTTTGCCTATGAGCTGAGCGAAC
>JAGAIH010000405.1 GCA_017626655.1 Clostridia bacterium
CAACTTCGCAAGTCGAATATCTTCGTCAAAAATCCCTCTGTTCCCCATTTCTTTTGCTCCTTTGCTTGGTTTCCCTTATTATAACATAAATTTGTTACATGGGTGTGAGCATTGGGAGTTTTTAGAGATGCCCTGCAATTTATCGCTCTCATCCCATCTCAATGTTCTTCAAAAACGCCTCCAACACATCACTCCGCACGATCCGATAAGCGGGCCTCTCCTGCTCCCGATAGGATTCACTGTGATGCACCGCGGGCATTCCCGCATCCTCATATCGGGAACGGAACGCCGTCCACTCACCGAGTTCTACGGAAAATCCTCCTTCCGCAAGAATAGCTTCGACCTCGTCCAGAAAGACGGGGAGCCTGTCCTCCTCGGAGGAACGGCTGTTGACGGTAACCAAAAACATTCCGAACAGCTCATCCGTGTCAAACCCCCGCGCCTTCCAGGCCGCGAGATTCACCCGCGCGATCTCGGGGGAGATGCCCTCATACAGCGGGACCTCACCGCAGGCTTCGGTAGCCTCCATCTCCCGATGAAGGTACGTCCGCGCCCGCTCGGGGTCCGCCAGGAGATGCTCAGCGCCGCGGGCAGCCTGGTAGCAGAGCTTGGCCAGGTCCTGCGGGGTCATGGAGGGGTGGCGCTTCATCTGCTCGATCAGGTAAGGACGGAGCAGGGAATGATCCTGCGTGTTCATGGTCAAGCCCTCCTTAAAAGCGGATTTCTAAGAAGCGGGCCTGATACTCTTCGGTGACGTGTACGGTGACACGATCTCCCTCCACGGTGAGCCGTGTGTCTGCTCCCGCGGGATAGGCCACGACAGCTTCTTTGACAGTCCGCTCCAGGGGTACGGTCACGTCCCCACCGCCCAGATTCCAGACCGCCAGGTAGAGCGTATCACCGTGAAGCAGACCGCAAGCCACCGACTGCTTGGTAAAGTCGGTAAAACCGAAGGGCAGATAGGGAAGCGCCTTACCCTTAACTTCGCTCAGCTTGTTGAAATAATCAATGCCTTCCCGGATCAATTCCTGCTTATCCTCCGAGAGCAGCTCCACGTGGCTGGCCAGGTGCATCCGTCCCAGGAAGGAGTTAATCATGTTCATAACCACCTGCTCGGCGGAGACGTGGGCATTGACCCACTCGTAAGTCGCCTCAAAAGGCTCGCCCGGGCGACCGAAGCTGTCCACAGGGTAGCTCCAGACCGCCGCCTGCTCGGGCAGGACCGCCGAGAGAATATTGGCGGCGATGTAGGGGTAGTTGCGGTAGTGAACCTGATCCGAGGTGGAGATGATGGAGAAGTGCTTCAGGGTCTCGTAGTCCATCCGCATCCCCCCCGAGGAGCAGGTCTCGAAGAGGACTTGAGGGAATCTGGCCCGCATCCCGTCGATCCAGGCGAGGTAGGCGCGGGCGCACTGCTCCAGGCCCTCCCCGAAGGAATCGCTGTCCTTGTCGGTGCCGATGCCCAGATCCTCGTTGTAGTCCAGCTTGATGTAGTCCGCGCCGTAGTCCTCCACCATGCGGCGGATGGCCTCGCTCATGTAGTCCTTGACCTTTTGGTTGCGGTAGTCCAGGAAATACCGCCCCATGACGCAGACTTTTTTGCCGAAGCGGGTGATGAAGCAATCGTCATCGTAGTAGTCCAGCATCTCTTGGCACTTGATGCCGATGATCTCGGGCTCGATCCACAGGCCTGCCTTCATGCCCAGGGAGCGGATGAGGTCGGTGGTCTTACGCACTCCGTCGGGGAAGCGGGCGCGGCTCTCCTTCCATTGGCCCACGAAGGGATACACCCGATCTCCCGGCTCCTCGTTGTGCCAGCCGCAGTCGATCACGTAATACTCCGCGCCCAGGGAGGCCACCACGGGCGCGATCTTCGCCGTCTGCTCGGCGGTGGGGCTGTCCCAGGAGAGGTGCATATACTCGTTGAAGATGGTGGGCAGGCCCTCGTCGGCCACGCAATGCCCCGCGATGTGGCGGCGGTAGCGGGTCATCTCACCCAACACGCCGCCCAGGGAATGACTGACACAGACCGCCACGGGGACGGTGCGGTAGCTCTCCCCCGCGCCCAGACACTTACACCACCCGCCGAAGGGCAGGCAGGCGCTCCCCAGCCACAGGTACAGCTGATTGAACCGATCGGCCAGCTCGTAGTACCAGCTGTTGTTGCTCTCGATCTGGAACATGAGGTAGCGGCCGCCGTTCTCCAGGATGCCCTGGGGCAGGGCCTCCTTGGTGGACCAGGAGCCCACGTTCTGCCCGCTGATACGACGCTGGGCGGTAGGCACCCCTGACAGCATCCCCATGTCAAACAGGCTACGGCGCACCGTCTGGCACTCGCCGTGGTGGCTCTGGTTGAACACGGTTAGGTAAGCGTCCCCTGGCTGATTGACCGCTCCGCAGACCTCTTTCAGCACAAGAGAGGACACCTCCTCCAGGGTGATCTCCCGCTCGGTGATATTGGTCACCTCGGTAAAGACCGAAACGGCGTTGGTATCGGGATACCCGCGGAAGACCGTCCTGACCTCCACCACGGGAGACCGCTGGATGATCTCCAGAGCATCCCCCTCCACGCGGTGGGAGATATAAGCCAGCCGCCCCCCCTCGGAGGAGGGGATCATCTTGGCTCCCAGATGGGAGTCCTTGTTCTCGCCGCTGACCGTGACCTCGGCAAATCCTCCGTTCACGGGGTAATCAGCGATGGACTTCAAATGGATGCGGTTGTTTTCGACCTCAAAACGAAGGGAGAAGAATGTTATGGTACTGCTCATGGCTCGTCCTTTCTCGGGGGGTCCCGATGGGCTTAGTTTGCTCTATTATAACACAAACACGGCGGGATTACAAGAGGAAAATGACCCTACCCTCCAAAAAAGCCGCCCGCAGAGGACGGCCTTGGGGATCACTCGATCGACATACCGTAAAAACGGCAGGGACCCTCGCACCCGGTGATGCCGAGGTAGAAGGAGGAGAACAGGTCCTCGACCCGCAAGGACAGCTTCACGCCGTCCATGTCGATATCCATATACTCCTTGGAAAGCGTCACCGAAAGCGTATGGATCTCCCCCTCGGTGACGGGGAACTCCGCCCCCAGCCGTCTTATCCATGGCGGGCAACTGGGCGGCAAAAGAGGCATTCGGAAAAAGCCTCGGGACGGGAGTAAGAGGTTTTGAGCTTACGGAGG
>JAGAIH010000406.1 GCA_017626655.1 Clostridia bacterium
ATCAGTGTGTTTTTGGTTTTAGGAGAACGAAAAACGCACCACGAAAGCCTTCCCTTGTGAGGGAAGGTGTCCTCCGAGCAAGCTCGGCGCGAAGCGTGACGGATGAGTAGTCCCCCTACCCACTTCCACTCTGCTCCGTCAGACCGACAAACCCAAATTTGAAGCATAGACCGAATGCTCACAAGATCCATCCCCCGAAAGGAGAACATCCATGAGACTCTGTATCCCCCTCCCCTGCCACTACCCCTGCGCCACCTCGGCCCAGGTCTGCGACGCCATCCGATCCGTGGCGGCTCTGGGCTATGACGCCGTTGAGCTGTACGACTGGCGTATGCTGGACCCCGACGAGGTCAACGCCGCCCTGCGGGAGACCGGGGTGGAGCTGGTCAGCATGCTGGTCATGGAGACCCGCCTCACCGACCCCGCCTACCGCGAGCCCTGGCTCACCGCCTTGACCGAGGCCTGCGAGGCCGCCTCGAGAATGGGTGTCCGCCGCCTCATCACCCAGGTCGGCAACGACACGGGGGCTCCCCGCGAGGTCCAGCGCGCCGCTATCGTGGAGACCCTGACCGCCGCCAAGCCCATCCTGGAGAAATACGGCGTCACAGTCATGCCCGAGCCGCTGAATACCAAGGTGGACCACCCCGGCTACTACCTCACCAACGCCGCCGAGGCCTTCGATATCGTCCGCGAGGTGGGATCCCCCTACGTCAAAGTGGTCTACGATATCTACCACCAGCAGATCACCGAGGGGGATATCATCCCCACGGTCACCCGGAATCTCGACCTTATCGCCCACCTCCACGCCGCAGGCCACCCCGGCCGCCACGAGCTGTGGTACGGTGAGCTGAACTACCGTTACATCTTCAAGGCCATCGACCGGGCAGGCTACACGGGGTCCTGCGGTCTGGAATACCGCCCCCTGGATCCCGTTGCCGAGAGCCTACGGAAAGCCAAACAGACCTACGGTGGCGGGGCATGGTGAGATCCCGATGCCATACAGGAGCGGCGATAGCCCCCAAGGAGCTGTCCTGAACAGCTAACCCCAAAAAACGAGCAGACCTCCCAAAAAGGGAAGCCTGCTCTTTTTTATGCTTCAAAGAGGACTATGAAATCAAGGCGTCACCTCAACCCCACGGATCACCGCCATGATGCAGAGTCCGTCGTCGTCCTCGTTAGGGACCAGGGCGAAGACCACGTCGACGGTCTGACCCGCGAAGGCGGAGAGATCAGCGCAGACGCCCGAGGGAGCGCCCTCAACGCCCTGGAAGACGATCTTGTCGGGGTGGGTGGCCACATCGTAGCCCGTGGAGGAGAAGTACTGCTTGGCCGAATCGTAGATGCCGGGATTGCCCGTCACGTCCGAGAAGCCGTTGCGGTTATACAGGGTACACTCGTTCCAGGTCTTGCCGCCGTCTGCGCTCCACATATACTTGTCGATGCCGCCCTCGGCGATGGCCCAGCCCGCCAGGGCCAGCTTGCCGCCGTCCACGGTGGTGTTCTTGTAGTCGATGAAGTCCAGGGGCTTGTCGGAGTTGGTCCCGCGGGAGTTATAAGGACCGTCCCCGTCGCCGTTGCCGTTGATGAAGTCGATCATGGAGGCGTAGCGCACGTCGGATACCGTCCAGCCCGAGGAGGGATCCACGTAGTAGCCGGGGCTTGTGCTGTCGTCAGCCTCGGGGGACTCGCCCGTGGAGAAGTCGATGGTACCCGCGATGGCGCCGCCCCTGTAGATCTCGCCCACACCCTTGGTGTTGAGTCGGCAGATATCCTCCAGGCTGTCGGCCAGACCTATGTAAGCGATATCCACGTAGGTCTCGGGGGAGGTGGTGATGTTGAAGACGTCGAAGCGGACGTGGAGGGCGGTGTAGGAGCCCGCGGAGTCGGGAGCGAAGGTAGGCAGATTCTGGTCCGTCAAGTCCACCAAAAGGACGTGCCAGTTCCCGTCAGCGATCAGCTCATTGACGTGGAAGCTGTCCCCTGCGTGGGCACCGGAATGCTCGGTGCTGGTGAAGAACTCGAACTGCACCGCCTCGGCGTTCTCCTTGGGCAGACGGTACTTCACCGCCAGGTACTGACCCGTGGGGCTCATATCCGAGTTGGCGAAGGCCTGGAAGAAGGCCTCGCTCGCGGCGTCCCCGGGACCGTAGAGACGGACGTAGGTCTTGTCCTCGGAAAGCTCGGCCTTACCGGGGAAGTTGGAGGTCTTGGTGGCCTGATACAGCACCTCGGCCTCGTTGTAGACGTTCATGGAGTTGGTCAGAATATCCTCCTCGGAGCCGGGCCAGCCTGCAAAGTCGGAGTCGGCCACGATCTTAAAGGTGCGGCTCTCGGCGCCGTCCATGTTGAAGGCGAAGGCGTAGGAGTAGGTGCCGTTCCGATCGTAATAGACGGTATAGCCGTCATAGTAGTGAGCGTGGCCCTTCTTGTCGGGGGTCTTGGAGGAGTTGACGGTCAGCTCCACCCACTTACCGTCGATCTTTTCATAGATCACGGGCGCGGTCATCTTCTCAAAGCCGTACACGCGCACAGCCTTGTTGTTGGAACCCCCCGATACCGTGAACTCGGCGGACTTGCCATTGGTGGACTTGATCTTGGGAAGGTACACGCTCTCCATAGCCTCGCCGTCCTGCACCGTCAGCTTCAGACCGTTCAGGCAGGTGTTTTCGCGTATCTTCTGCATATTGCTGTCGTCGGCGGAATCATAGAAGCCCCAAGGGGAGATGATGAGACAGAGCCTCATGGTGTCGCCCTTCTTGAGGGTGACGGCATCCAGATCCAGGGACAGGCTGTATCGGGCGTTGGCGCCCACCATGACGAAGCCCGCGTCGCACTTCTGCCCGCCGATGGTGAAGTCGGAATCGTAGATCATGAAGCCCAGGTTGACGTTGTTCTTCTCCCAGCCCGAAGCGGCGTTGCCCAGATCGTACAGCGCCACGTAGGGGAAGAGATCGCCCAGCTTCAGCACCTCGGGGGTAGCCTTCATGTTGGTGTTGCCGTGGATGATCTGATTACCCTCGCCCAGGTAGCCGATCTTCTGATACTTGCCCGCGTAGCCCTCCAGGGAGTAGAAGGAGAAATCGTGGGAGAAGTCTGCGATGGAGATATCCTCCAGCACCTCGTAGTGGATCTCGTAGTAGGCGCGAAGCTCGTCGGTCTCGGGCATCTCCAGGTGGTTGTAGCTCACCTTGATGCGTCCGTCGTCCGAGATGTAGTCCATCTTGACGTCGGTGTAGACGGGACCCGAGGAGAGGATGGTGTTCTGGTAGTTCTCGGTGGCGGCGTAGCCTCCGTCCTTGTCGGTGTACTGGAGGAAGTATTGGTAGCCGCCGTGGGTGTGCTGAGGCTGGTTGCCGTAGCCCTCGCCTTCGGGAAGCTCAAACCAGTAGGGCATGGACATGGAGCGGAAGTCGGGAAGAGTCCAGAGGTCGCGGGCGCCGTATAGAGGGCTGATACAGCTGGTCTCGGTGGTACCCAGGGACAGATGGTAGTAGGGCCAGAAGAACTGGATGGAGGAGAGCTGCTTCAGCGGCACCAGTCCCCAGTTCATGTAGAGGTTGAGTACCTTGAACTCGCTGGTGGAGCCTGCCTTCACCGAAACGGGGAAGTAGGACTCGGAGTAGGAGGGATCCCCGGGATCGAAGATGGGCTCCTCGTTCTCGCCCTTGAAGTTCTTGTAGATCATGACGGGAATGGGCAGGAGCATATCGTTCTTGTCCAGGATCAACGCGTTCTCGCCGCAGCCACCCGTGAAGTAGGTGTAGACGTAGATGGTGCGGTCGGTGTCTCCGCCCGTGATGGTGACGTCGGAGGAGTAATGACGGTTCTGCTCGGTGAAGAAGGGCTCGTTGAAGCCGGTGCCGCCGATGTTGAATTTGTAGGCGCCGCGCAGGACGTCGTAGCCCGCGTAGGAGCTACCGCTGACCGTCTCCAGAGGATGCCGCTCAAACTCGGCCTCGCGGAGGAAGTCGGTAAATTCGTGGGTCTGATCCGTGTAGAGGCGGTGGCCCATGTAGAAGTCGTCGGCGGTGGTATTGGGATCGAAGCGGATCACGCCGCCCTCGGGCGTCGCGGTCTGGGTGACGGTATAGACCCCATCCTTCAGGGTGACCTCCAGCTTACCGCTGTTCTCGTGAGGCAGAAGGATGAAGCCCAGAATACCGGCATCGGTGATATCGAAGGCCAGATACTCACAGGTAGCAAAGTCCACGCCGTCCAGGGAATCGTGGGTTCCCTTGGCGTCCTTGACCACCAGCTTGGCCACCTTGTCGGCGGGAATGCTCGTAATCATACCCAGCCCGTCGATGCCCGAGATCTCCTCGGTGGCGACGAAGTGAAGCACCTGGTTCATCTTGTCGGAGTAGGTGTGGAAGGTGCGGTCCAAAAGGAGGGCGGGAGCCTCGGTGTTGAGCTTGACCGCCTTGATGTCCTTGATCTGGACCGTCTCGCCGTCGTTGCCGATGTCGAAGCGCAGGGAGGTGACGAAGCCGTAGTAATCCTCTACGGTATTCACGGCCACGGTGTAGGTGTTCCACTCGCCGTTGGCCTCCAGATCGAAGCGCACCTGCTGCTCGGAGCTGTGGCCGTTGCGGTCGCCCGCGATGAAGTAGAGGTAGCCCTCGCTGGAGGAGGCGGCCTTCACCGAGAACTGCACGGCGTTGTACTCCTCGGCAGGGAAGCTGTAGCCCTCCTTCCCCTTGTTGAGAGGGGTGTAGACGTAGGGATCGACGCCCACAGCCGTATAGGTGATGACGCCGTCCTTGACCGAGAACTCTCTCACGTCGTGGTTCTTGATGGAGGCTCTATTGATAATGAAATCCATCTCCTTGACCACGGTGGAGCCGCCCATGAAGTTCTGCCCCATGATGTGGGCGTCGTAGTAGTAGTAGCCCAGGCGGTAGAGGTTGGTATGGGGAGCGGCGGTGGACTGGGAGGCCATGTAGGTCTTGCCGTTCTCCATGCGGATGAAAACGTCCATGGTGTTCTCCAGGTAGACCTGCCCGTCGGGGGTGGTCAGGGAGGTCACCAGGTTATCCTTGGAGGAGGAGAGGGCGTACTCCAGAGCCATATTCCGGTTCTCGATGCGGTAGTGGGTACGCTTGGGGTTGGCATAGTAGGCCTGGACCCCGTTGGAGAGTCGGTTGGACAGCATGATGGTGTCGGCATAGGGGCCGGTCAGAGTGGGCTCGATCACGGGTTCGTCCTCCTTTTCGGTGTCTTTTTCGGTACCATCCCCGGAGCCGTCGGGATCGGTCTCGGAGGGGGAAGTAGGCGTATCGGTGATTTGACCCGAGGTGTCGGTGTCTCCGCCCCCCTGTCGGCAGGAGGTCAGCGCTCCTCCCAGGGTCATGGTCAGGCAGAGGGTCAGGATCAGCAGACGTTTGAGTTTCATGGTATCAGATTCCTTTCAGCGGAAAGTCCCGCAGATTACCTATATTATACAATGGGAACGAGTTTTTGTCAACCGATACGGGCGATTTTCACAAATATCGGCATATTGCCAAAAAGGGAAGTACAAAAAGATCCCTGCCGCGTCCGCATATGGGTTTATTCGCCGCCTTCTACCGCTACTTTGTAAACTTTTGTACATCCTGCGAAAAACTCCTCCGAGCCTATTGCATTTTTTGCTGTTATTTGTTATAATAACACTATCTTGTGGAAATCCGTTCGATTTCCGCTACAGAAAGGAAACACAGTCATGAAGAAAAAATTTCTGACGGGCCTTGCCCTGGTCCTGGCACTTCTGATGATGGGCTCCGCCTTCGCCACCATCATCACCCTCATTGTCGGCGCCGAGGACAAGACCTTCAACACCACCGAGCCTGTCTTTATCTATGATTTCTCCAACGACAGTCTCATTTCCTCCTTCGCCAACACCGCGAACATGGAGGTGGAGACCAAGGACGGCTACACTACCTTCACCGCCACCGCCAACGATCCCTACACCTGGCTCTTGTGTCCCTCCGCCAAGCCCAGCCAGATGAAGTACTGTAAGATCGCCTACCGCACCACCGGCGACTACAAGGGCGAGTTCTTCTGCACCCGTACCGACAACGGCGCCATGGGCTCCGCCGGCACCAACCAGCAGTGGAAGTGGAACCCCACGGGCGAGTGGGAGACCATCCTGGTGGATCTGACGGCCTGGAAGGATGCCGCAGAGTCCATCTCCTTCCAGATCTTCCGCATCGACCCCCTGGAGGGCGGCGTCAAGGCAGGCACCTCCATCGACATCAAGTACTACGCCTTCTTCACCACCGAGGCTGACGCCAACGGCTTTAACTTTGACGAGTTCAAGGCCAAGGAGGCCTGGGAGGAGGAGCAGAAGAAGGCCGAGGAGGAGGCCAACAAGGAGGTCGAGTGGGCCGATCCTACCTTCAAGGAGATGGAGACCACCGAGGAGGATACCGCGGAGGGGACTCTGAAGTACACCACCTCCGAGGACGGCAAGACCGTGACCATTTCCTACGAGGTCAACGGCGAGACCCTCTCCTACACGGTCCCCAACAACAACAACTACCTCTTCGGCGGCTACGCCGGCACCGACGACCTGGACCGCCCCCTGTACGATTCCTCCGAGGTCGGCTCCTACAAGGACGGCGAGCGCTACATCGGTCTGTTCTACTTCCTGTGGCACGGTGAGCACGGCGACAGCGGCGCCTTCGATCTCCAGAAGATCATCGACGAGCTGGGCATCGACAAGGCCGACAACGTGGACTGCGGCAAGTACGGCCCCGCCGGCGCCATGCACTGGTTCGCCGAGCCTCTCTACGGCTACTACTACGCCAACGATGCCTGGGTGCTTCGCAAGCACGCCGAGCTGCTCACCATGGCCAACATCGATTTCCTGTTCTTCGACGTGACCAACAGCTATACCTACCGCAACAACGCCCTCAAGCTCATGGAGATCCTCCACCAGCTCAACGAGGAGGGCTTCGACGCCCCTCAGGTGGTGTTCTACACCAACACCAACGCTCACAACGTGGTCAAGGAGCTGTACAACAACATCTATAAGAAGAACCTCTACCCCGACACCTGGTTCATGCTGGAAGGCAAGCCCGTTATCGTGGCTCCCTACGACGCCAACATCGACAACTTCTTCACCATTCAGCAGAATCAGTGGCCCAACGACCCCAACTTCAAGGAGAATGGCTGGCCCTGGATGGACTTTGAGTGGCCTCAGCGCGTCTTCAAGGACGAGAACGGCGCTCCCAACGCCATCAACGTCTCGGTGGCCCAGCACAGCGGCACCGTCTGCTTCTCTCATTCCTCCCTGTACAACAACTACACCAACCGCGGCCGTTCCTTCGTGAACCCCGACGGCTATCCCTCCTCCAACGGCCGCTTCAACCGCGCCCTCAAGAACGCCTACGAGGCGTGGAAGAAGGATCAGACCCTCACCAACTACGGTCTGAACTTCCAGGCCCAGTGGGATCATGCCATCGCCTCCGAGGCGCCCATCATCCTGGTCACGGGCTGGAACGAGTGGGTCGCCCAGCGCCAGCCCACCGACGACGGCTGGATCTACTTCGTGGACACCGCCTCTGCCGAGTTCTCCCGCGACACCGAGATGATGCGGGGCGGCTACTTCGATAACTACTACATGCAGCTGATCTACAACGTCCAGAAGGCCAAGGGCACCGCTCCTGTGATCGTCCAGGACGCCCGCAACCCCATCAACGTAACCGGCGGCTTCGACCAGTGGAATGACGTCACCGTCACCTACGTGGACGCCACCGGCGACACCGCCGACCGAGACGCCATCGGCTTCGGCAAGACCCCCTACACCAACACCTCGGGCCGTAACGATATTCAGTTCTCCAAGGTGACCTCCGACTCCAAGAACCTCTACTTCTACGTCAAGACCGTGGACGACATCACCATGTTCGACACCAAGTCCTCCTGGATGCAGCTCTACCTCAACGTGGACGGCCGCGGCGCCGAGGGCGGCGAAACCGGCTGGTACGGCTACGATTTCATCATCAACTATCAGGCCAAGGACGCCTTCACCACCACCGTGGCCAAGTACAACGGCGCCGATGGCAAGTTCGGCTTCGAGTCCGTGGGCGAGGTCTCCTACCGCGTCAAGGACAACGAGATGATGATCGCCGTTCCCCTGGAGATGCTGGGCATCGAGGGCTACAAGGAGATCAAGGTGGAGTTCAAGTGGGCCGACAGCGAGACCTCCTACGACGAGATGGAGGACTTCTACTGCGACGGTGACATCGCTCCTCTGGGCCGACTGAACTACGTCTACCAGAACTACATCCCCGGTGTCTCCCAGATCACTTATCCCGAGCCTGAGACCCAGCCCGAGACCCAGCCCGAGACCCAGGCTCCCACCGACCCCGAGACTAACGCTCCCGCCACCGAGGCTCCCACCGACGCCCCAGCTACCGAGGCTCCCACCGACGGTGAGACTGAGGAAGGCAAGAAGGGCTGCGGCGGTGTGGTCGCCGCTCCCGCTCTGGCTTTGACCGTATGCTTCCTTGGCGCCGCCCTTATGGCGCGGAAGAAGGAAGACTGATCCGTACCCCAAATATGAAAGCGCCGCCTCTCCCTCGGGAGGGGCGGCTTTTCCTGTTGCGGAGGACCGAAAATCGAGTGCTGAAAGAAATCCGTCCCCCGTTCGCTTGTCCAGTCGGTCAAAAAAAGGATACCCGCGCAAAGCAGGTATCCTTTGGGAAAACAGGATCAGTTGTTATCGAAGTTCAGGCTGTTGATGACCTTACCGTCCTCGGTAATCACCGACAGCACGCAGCCCGCCCAGAAGGTCTTGTTGTTCCAGTTGCAGGCGGCCAGCTCCAGGGTGACCTCCTGGCCCGCGAACTGCTTCAGGAAGCCGTACTGCTTACCGCTGGAGCAGTACAGGGTGACCTTGTTACCGCTTGCGTCGGTCAGGTTGCAGTTGGTGTAGTAGGCGGTCTCCTGGAAGTTGACGGTGGCCTTCACCACGAAGACGGTGGTGGAGTAGTCCACGGTGACGTCCAGGTTATGGAAATCAGCCAGAGTCTTGTCGGTGACGAAGAGGGAATCGTCGTAGGCGTGCTGACCGTAGTAGTTGGCGATGACGGTAGCCCCCGTGATGGCGGTCTGGCCCGCGTGGTTGCCCTCATTGTTGTGGAACTTGTCACGCTTGCCCTTGATGATGATCTCCTGGCCGATCTCGATGTCGGCAAAGATGGCCACGTCATTGACCACTACGGCGATCAGGCCTGTCTCGTCGATGAGGTAGAAGCCGTTGCGGTTGACCAGGGAAGGACCGACGATGCCCTTGACCACCACCTCGTCGCCCAGCTCGGACTGGATGGCATCCTGTACGTTGG
>JAGAIH010000407.1 GCA_017626655.1 Clostridia bacterium
AAATTTTGAAGTAAGGAAATCTCGCTCTCTTATGAATACATGGTCTGTACTGTATGACCTGTGCATGGGCTTCGGCGTAACGCTGAAGCTTTTTGCGCTTACTTTGGTCATCGCTATCCCCTTGGGTCTGCTCTTCGCCGTCCTGGCTATGGTGAAGTTCAAGCCCGTCGCCTACCTCATGAAGGTCATCATCTGGATCGTGCGGGGTACCCCCCTGCTCCTCCAGTGCGTGGTGGTCACCTTCATCCCCTCGGTGCTTCTGAAAATTCCCAACAAGGACTTCGCCGCCATGCTGGGCATCGACACCATGGCCGACCTCCAGTTCGTCTTCGTGCTGGCGGCCTTCGCCCTGAACTACGCCTGCTACTTCGCCGTCATCTACGAGGGCGGCATCAAGGCCGTCCCCCACGGCCAGTACGAGGCGGGACAGGTGCTGGGTATGACCAAGACCCAGATCTTCTTCCGGGTGGTGCTCATGCAGATGGTGTGCCGCATCGTCTCGCCTATGAGCAACGAGGTCATCACCCTGGTCAAGGATACCGCCCTGGCCCGCGCCCTGTCGGTGATCGAGATCATCGCCATCGCCTACGAGAAGGTCAACAAGTACGCGGTGCTGACCCCTCTGCTCTACGCGGGTCTGTTCTATCTGGCCTTCAGCGGCCTGCTCACCATCCTGTTCCACCTGCTGGACAAGAAGCTGAGCTACTACACGGTGTAAGGGGGACAAAGCCATGGAACAAAACTTCTTATCCGTAAAAGGGATCCGTAAGAATTTCGGTAGTGTCGAGGTGCTCAAGGGCATTGACCTCTCCCTGAACAAGGGGGACGTCCTGGCCATCATCGGCTCCTCGGGCAGCGGCAAAACCACCCTGCTCCGCTGTCTCAACTTCCTGGAGACCCCCGACGAGGGCACCATCTCGGTGGGCGGCGAGCTGCTTCTGGACGCCTCCGATAAGCATACTCTCTCAGACGCGCAGATCCGCCGCAACCGCCTGCGCTTCGGTCTGGTCTTCCAGTCCTTCAATCTCTTCCCCCAGTATACCGTCCTGCAAAATCTCATGCTGGCGCCTACGCTGGCTTTGAAGGATGAGATCAAGGCCATTCGCAAGGAGAAGGGCCGCCACGCCGCCCACGCCTTCAAGGTGGAGCGGCACGCCGCCATCAAGGAGAAGGCCGAGGCGCTCCTTTCCCGGGTGGGTCTTGCCGAGAAGCGGGACGCCTACCCCTGCCAGCTCTCGGGCGGTCAGCAGCAGCGCGTGGCCATCGCCCGCGCCCTGTGTATGTCCCCCGACATCCTCTGCTTCGACGAGCCTACCTCCGCCCTGGACCCCGAGCTGACGGGTGAGGTGCTTTCGGTCATCCGCGGTCTCAAGTCCTCCGACAGCACCATGATCGTGGTAACCCATGAGATGGAATTCGCGCGCTCGGTGGCCGACAGGGTCATTTTCATGGCCAACGGCGTCATCGAGGAGGAGGGGACACCCGAGGAGGTCTTTGGGAATCCCAAGTCCGAGATCTTGCAGGGATTCTTGCATAAGTCCTTGGAAATGTAACCCCCAAGCCCCGCTTTCTGTCCGTGAGCGGGGCTGTTTTGAAAGGAGTAGCTATGCTACGTATTGTCGAGCCGCGACTGCGGATCCATGAGGTGCCCCTGGAGAATGTTCAAATAGTCAATTCCTGTGTCACCGTTGAATTGGATGACGAAAGCGAAAACCGCTGGCGATTGCGTTTTGTTTTCGCCACTCTCCGCTTAACCACCATGGACTGTGCCGAGGCAACCGCGATCATGGCCGAGATGGACGGGGACGTATGCTACCCCGACGGTCGTGATCCCGACGCTTGGGGCGGATGGGTTCGATTTCTATTGGAGAAGACGGATTCCCCGCTCGTTCCGCAAGCAACCGCAAATCTTCGGAAGTACGATGGTGATGAAAGAGCTCTTCACCATTACGTAATGGCCGTAGGAGACAATCTGTGGGAGATTATTTCAGAACCCGTGGAGATCACGAAAATTGCCCAATCAGAAAAGGAGTAACCCATGGACACCACCAAACTCAACAAATCCGCCAACCCCTCTGTCCGCATGATCGGCCATCAGGGCATCCACCATCTGGAGGTGGGCAATACCTGCTCGGGCTTTGTGGCCGCGGGCAACCGCACCTACTGGGGCATCGAGACCGACGTCCACGTGACCGCCGACGGGCAGTATATCATCATCCACGATGACAACACCATCAACACGACAGGAGACGACTACGTGGTGGAGGAGACCGACTGCGCCACCCTGCGGAGCCTGACCATGCTGGACTACACCGACAGGGGCGGTCACACCCGCGCCGATCTGCGCTTGCCCCTCCTGTCCGAGTACATCCGCATCTGCCGTAAATACGGTAAAAAAGCCGTACTGGAGATCAAGAATCCCGTAGCTCCCGAGCACATCAAGGGCATCGCGGAGGAGATCGCCTCCCTCGGCTGGCTGGAGAATACGGTCTTCATCTCCTTCTCCCATGATAACATGGTGGAGCTGCGGAAGCTCCTCCCCGAGGCCAAGCTCATGTTCCTCACCACCCATCCCGCAAACGATGAGCTTCTGGATATGCTTCTCCCCTGGAGGCTGGATCTGGACATCGCGTGGCCGGTGCTGACCCGCGAGGGCGTGGAGCTCATGCACGCAAACGGCATTGAGGTCAACGTCTGGAACGTGGACGAGGTGGAGCTGGCAGAGAGACTGCTGTCTTGGGGGGTGGATTATCTGACTACGGATATTTTGGAGTGATAATGGGGGTTTGGCGGGCTGTTCGGCACGATGGCTCGGTTGCCAATGACCCATTGTAGGGAGCGACGCCCTCGTCGCTCCGCAACCTGAAAATTGCCTATTTCTATTGTCAGATATACATGTTTCGCCTTTACACCCGAAACATATCGGTATGTTCTATGTGGCGGAGCGACGAGGGC
>JAGAIH010000408.1 GCA_017626655.1 Clostridia bacterium
GGAGGGAGCCTTGGGGCGCGGGTAAGAATCGCTTGTCGGGTAACGAATTTCCGCGGGTCTGGGCAAAAGGCTCCCTCTCCGAGGGGGCTCCCGCGAAGCGGGTGGGGGAGTTTACCACATGGAGAAGGCATTCGCACCCAACACACCGCTAACCCCAATTTGCACCGTAGAAAGGAGTCTTTACCATGCTCTACCGTCCCGAAAAAGGCGCCATGTGGGATCCCACCCTGTGGTACGAGCCCGAGGATCACAAATTCTATATGCTCTCCATGCACTACAAGGACAACAGCCCCGCCGACGGCGGTACGGGGATGTGGCTGGCTGAGTCGGAGGACGGGGTCCACTTCAAGGGCGTGGGTCGGGTGCTGTCCTATGAGGGCGGGCTGTTCAAGATGTTCGTCAACCGAACCGCCGACGGTCGGTACTGCGTGAATTTCGGCTCCACCAATACCGAGGACAACCCCTTTGCCCCCAACGACACCATGCGGTACGCGGTCTCGGATGACCTGGTTCATTGGGAAATCGTGGACGAAAACCACCCCGACGGGCGGTGGTACTGCGAGGGCGGCCGCTGGGATCATATGTACGCCCTATATAATGAGGAAGACAAGACCTACTACGGCGCCGTCGTGGCTACCCCCAAGGCGGGGGAGAGCGGGTGCTTCGGTCTCCAGCAGAGCGCGGACGGGATCCGATGGACACCCCTGCCCCCGCCCGCCATTGAGTGGGGTGAAATTCCCCCCATAAAATGTCTGGAGGGCGGCGGTCTGGAAAAGATCGGGGACCGCTACTACTACATCGGCGGCTTCGTGGGCTACGCGGGGAGCTACGGGTACAATCTCTACACCTTCGTGGCCGATGATATCCGCGGACCCTACCGCCCCGCCATTGGTGCCTTCCGTCTCTGCGGCTTTGACCGCATGGATCGGGTGTTCATCGAGAATCTGGCCGCCTTCTGCCGCGTGGGGGAGGATGTGCTGGTGTCCAACGCCGTCATGGCGGGGGGACGGGACGACGTGTGGCTGATTCCTCTGCGCCGCGCCAAGGTTGGGGAGGACGGTCACCTCCGTCTGTATTGGTGGGAAGGGAACAAGACCTTGAAGGGGGAGAGTCTGCCCCTGAGCTGGTCCCTCTGCTCGGTCAACGCCCCGCCTGCCATGCTGAACGAGGGGGAGGAGGGGGCCTGGACTCCCGCCGCCTTTGAGGTGGGGGAGACTTCACTGCACATTCGTCCCAGGACCCCCACGGGGCCTACGGTTACCGACGTCACCGCCATGGCCGCGCCGGATCGGATCCTTGACCCAGCCGAGGGCCTGGTGCTGGAGGGGGATCTGATCTGCACCTCCGCGCCTGCTTACCTGACCACCGAGCGCAAGACCCATTGCTGGCGGCCTGCCCGCGTGGGCTTCTGGGTGGAGGACCGCGAGAACGGAGGCCGCGCCATTACCCTGGATATCGGGCATCCCTACAAGCGGAATTCCAACGTCATGGAGCTGAATTGGAGCGAGTCGCGGTGCGATCTGACCGTCATTGACGAGAACGGGGAGGATTCCGCCTGCGTCCGCGGCATAACGGCCGGGGAGCGGCACAGCTTCCGCTTCCTGTGGAGGTTGAATATTCTTCAATTGTATATAGACGATCGGTTTGTCCAGACCTTCGTGGTGGACCGACCTCCCACGGGGCGTGTGGGGGTGATCGCGCAGAATGCCGATTGCCGCCTGGAGAATCTGAAAGCATGGAAAATGAGCGTCCAGGACCCGTCCCATTCCCCTGTTTGGGATGAGGATTAACCATTTGTTGGGCAAGTTGCACAAGCGGCTTGCCCTTTGTTTGTGCATGGTTGCCTGAAGCTCCAAACTGAAAAAACTTGTCAAAAAAGGGTTGACAAATGAAAACGAAAGTGCTATAATATGCAAGCTGTCAGCGAGCGGGCGACCGCGAGCAAGACAGCGCACAGGAAATCACGAAAAAAGTTGAAAAACTTTCGAAAAGGTACTTGACAAAGTGAACCGAATGTGATATAATGTGCTTCACATCCGCTCTGCAAGGAGTCGGGGAGAACGGCTTGAAAAAAAGTCGAAAAAAACTTAAAAAAAGTTTTGAAAAACCCCTTGACAAACGCGAACGGTTGTGATATAATAGTCGGGCTGTGCAAAACACGGCACTGAAATAGCGGTGAGAACCGCGCGGATCATTGACAATTGAACAA
>JAGAIH010000040.1 GCA_017626655.1 Clostridia bacterium
GTACTCAGATTCTCTTTGATGACTAGCTCGCACACTTTGATCTTGAAGTCTCTGCTGTACGTTCTTCTCATGGACTCACCCCTTTCCAAGTTAATTATACCATTAACTTCTCGGTTTGTCCACTTTTATTATACAACTTTCATCTCGTATCTTGTATCTTTGTATCTTGTATCTTTGTTTGGTCAAAGGTTCAGCAGCACCACCGACACCACCCCCACCGCGAACCCCGCCCACTGCTTGGCGGTGAAGCGCTCGCGGCGCACCAGGAGGGAGTAGGGTACGATGAGGATGAGCTCCCCCGCCGAGAGGACGGGGAACATGACGGAGGCGGGGATGAACTGGTTGAGGTAGATGGCGAGGTAGTTGACCGCGCCGTTGAAGAGTCCGCAGAAGAGGGACAGGGGACCGCCCACGCGGAGGGTGGATTTCAGGTCGGTCTCCCTTGTGAGGAAGGAGGCGGCGATCAGCACTACGGTGGAGAGCCCCAGGGCGGCGATGGTGGAAAGCGTCAGATTGACGTCGGCTCCCAGGTAGTGGGGGGCCAGCTTCTGCACCGTGGAGCACATACCGTTGCCCACAAAGCCCAAAAGGACGAAGACCAGCCATTTGAGGGAGATCTTTTCCTTGGGAGCATCGGCGGTCTTTTTGCGGTGGTTGGTGAGCCACAGGGACAGGACCAGGAGGATCATACCCGCGATCATGGGGAGGCCCAGGGGCTCGCGGAGGATGATGAGGCCCGCAAAGGCGGGAACGAGAAGAGAATAGGAGGTGATGAGGGTGGTCTTCGCCAAAGAGCCGCACCGGATGGCCAGCACCACGAAGACCGTGGCGGCGGCGTAGGACAGGCCGAAGGAGACGGCGGGGATGATCAGCTCGCTTGACCAGGTCCAGTCGCGGTTGACCGCCATGAAGAAGCACATGGCGAAGAAGGAGATCATGCCGCTGAAAAGGAACACGCCCGACCGGCATTTTGCGTTGTAGCGGTCCTGTATGACCTTCTGGAAGACAATGAACAGGGCGGTCAGAAACAGCAGGAGATAGTTCATAGGGTGCTTCCCTGCTCCTTACTTATTGTGAATGTCGGATCGGATGAACTTGATGGCCCGCTCCACGGCGTCCTTGGAGTTGTACCAGGGCTCGGCGTCGTAGCGGTAGTCGAACTTCTTGCAGAACCAGCTGACGTCGTCGGTGAGAGTGGTCATGTAATCGTTGACCACCTTGCCCACCTCGCCCGCGAACTGGGCCAGCTTCTTCTTGTTCAGCCGCTTCTGGCCGTACTCCAGGAGCTTTTTGTAGTGGGGGATGCAGAAGTAGGGCTGGGCGCGGAGCTTGGGGCCGAAGTCCTCGTCGGCGTCCCAGAGGTAGACCACGCACTCGGCCATATGCTCGAAGTGGTACTGGATCCGCTTGCAGACGTAGCAGGACTGCTCCAGCTCGGCGATGCGCTTGACGGGCTTGCTCCCGGGGGCGCCGAAGAGACCGCCGTCCTTGATATCGTCCTGTAGCTCCTTCAGATGGCTCTCCAGGGTCAGGGCCATGCCCAGGCGGTTCTTGCGGACGAACATGAGATCGTAATGGAGGCGGCAGAAGCCCTGCTCATTGGTCTTAATGCGGACGTCGGGCTCCATCATGGAGGCGCCGAGGATGAGATCCAGCTCGTTCTCCTCCAGCTTGCGGTAGATGGCGCACATGGGACAGCCGCAGGACGCGTCGTCGCGGGAGGCCTCAAAGGCTTCGTTTACGGGTATGGTATAGATCTGCTCCATAGGAACCTCCGAATTTACAATTTGCTCTTGCATTTTGATCCAAAATCATATATAATTGTATCATAGATTCACCAAGATTGCAAGAGGTTGAGAAGAAAATTTACACCCGATCTCGCGCGATGCCAAACGTCCAAGGAGCGACGGGGGCGTCGCTCCCTACGGATCAGGCACCATCTGCCAAAGGAGACCGCCATGCCACAATTCACTCTCCCCGAATACGCCGCCCTCCTGACCCGCACCTTCACCCCCCGCTTCCCCCGCGACAACCGCCCCCGCGCCGTCAGCGACACCAACGACAAGGGGGAGGAGACCCTGGAATTCATCCTGCCTCACCCCGAGGACGGGCGTTTCTCGGTATCCCTCACCGTGAGCGAGCGCAAGAGCTTTGCGGGGACCTGCGCCCTCCGCTTCGGCCAGGCCGAGGTGGCCTCCGCCCTTGACCCCGAAGAGGCCATTTCCGCCATAGAGGAGGTCATCTCCGACCGCATCGTGGCCATCGTGCGCTACAAGGACCGCGACGCCTACGACGACTGCCGCAAGGTGTCCACCGCCCCCATGGAGTGGCTGTACCAGATGCCCGACGATGAGGCCGAACTCACCGCCATGCTGGAGAAGCTGAAAAAGCCCGCTTCCTTCATGGAGAAGATCGGCGGGAAATACGTGGGGGTGTTTGAGGTGTATCGGTGGGGCGGGAGTGAGGTCTTTGTGATGAAGTAAATAACGCGACCGCCGAGGGCTTTTGGGCTTTCGGCGGTCTTCTTTTGTGCAAATCCCCCATATATTTATCTACAAAATATAAAGAATCCCCA
>JAGAIH010000409.1 GCA_017626655.1 Clostridia bacterium
ATGGCCGTCTCCAACGAGGCCGTTCCCCCCGAGGCGCGGGTGGAGGCGGTGAAGCTCCTGTCCGCCGCGTCCGGCTCGGCGGGCATGGTCCGCGGGCAGATCGTGGATATGTTCGGGGAGAAGAACACCCTGACCTATGAGGAGCTTTTGTTCCTGCACGCCCACAAGACGGGGGCGCTCATCCGGGTGGCCGCCCAGTTGGGCGTGCTGGCGGCGGGCTATGGGGTGGACACCCCCGAGATGGAGGCCGCCGTGGGCTATGCCGAACGCATCGGTCTGGCCTTCCAGGTCATCGACGATATCCTGGACGTCACCTCCACCCCCGAGGCCATGGGCAAGTCGGTGGGCGGGGATGCCGATCACCACAAGAACACCTTCCTCTCCTTCAAGTCCATCCCCGAGGCCGAGGCCTTCGCCGATTCTCTCACCGAGGAGGCCATCGCTCTGATTCAGCCCTTCGACGGCTCGGAGCGGCTGGTAGCCCTGGCCCGTTACCTGGCAGTCCGCAAGGTTTGACCCTTCAAGCACGGCGTGTCTGCTTACGCATGACGTGAGCCTTGGGCGCGCACACAGGTGCGCCCCTACCGACTGATCTGTCAAAGGACGGATCCCGGTCTTGGCTGACCGCTCTCCATTCACCCACCCACCTACGTACAAAGAAAGGGAACCCACATGAACTTCTGGACGAGTCTGCTCCACAATTTCCCCCTTGTCTGCGCCGGTACCGGCTGGATTCTGGCTCAGATCATCAAGGTCTTTACCGGTGTCTTCAAGCAGCGTAAGTTCAGCATCGCCGCCCTGCTCTTCGGCAACGGCGGTATGCCCTCCTCTCACTCGGCTTCGGTCACAGCACTGGCCATCTCCTGTGGATTCTGCTACGGTTTCGATTCTGGGTTCTTTGCCATCGCTCTCATGTTCGCTATCATCGTCATGGGTGACGCCGCCGGTGTCCGCCGCGAAACGGGTGAGCAGGCCAAGATCCTCAATCGCATCACGGCGGATCTCTTCAAGCATTCCACCCCCGAGGAGATCAACCGCAACCTCAAGGAGTTGGTAGGTCACACACCTCTCCAAGTGATTATTGGTTCTGCCCTGGGGCTGGTCATTCCCTTCGCCATGTCCTTCATCCCTTTGTACAACGCCTATAATCCCTTCCTCGCATGAGAGCAGACCTCTATCTTGTACAGAACGGCCACGCCCCCAGCCGCACTCTGGCCCAAAAGCTGATTACCGAGGGGGCTGTGACGGTGGACGGCCGCGTCCTGAGGAAGGCCTCCGACGAGATCCCCGAGGGGGATCACACCGTGACGGTGGCCGCCACCGCCGACACCCGCTACGTGGGGCGCGGCGGGCTGAAGCTGGAGGCCGCTCTGGACGCCTTTCCTATTGATCCCGCAGGCTGTACCGCCGCCGATATCGGGGCCTCCACGGGGGGCTTTACCGATTGCCTCCTCCAAAGAGGGGCGGCCCTGGTCTTCGCTGTGGACGCGGGCCACGGACAGCTCCATCCCAAGCTGTTGTCCGATCCCCGCGTGCGCTCCGCCGAGGGCTTGAACGCCCGCAATCTGACCTCCGCCGACCTTACGGCGGTGGACGCGGCGTGGCGGAAGATCCATCCCGACGTGGCCGCCGAGCCCTTCGCGGGGCAGGTGGACGGCATCGTCATGGACGTGTCCTTCATCTCCCAGACCCTGCTCCATCCCGCTCTGGCCTCGATCCTGAGGTCGGGCGGCTGGATGGTGGCCCTCATCAAGCCCCAGTTCGAGCTGACCCGGTCGGCGCTGAATAAGCAGGGCATCGTCAAGCAGGAGAAGGACCGCAAGGCCGCCGTGGAGCGGGTGTTGCAGTCCGCCGCCGCCTGCGGCTTCGAGGCGGTGTCGGTGATCCCCTCGCCCATCGAGGGGGGAGACGGGAACAAAGAGTTCCTTGCGTACTTCGTAAAGAAAGCATAATTATTGTCACATATACCTTTTTAAAGGTTTTTGGGGATCCCTGAGGACCTTTTTGCAAAAAGGTCCTTAGGCGGGGTTTGGGGCGGCGCCCCAACGCTTCCCGAGAAAGCAGGTGAAACCATGGCCGATATCAAAAGGATCGCGCTGATAACCAATTTCAATATATACGAGAAGGCGGGCGCCGCCATGCAGGTGGCGCAGAAGCTGTCCGCTTACCCCTGTGAGGTGATGGTGGCCTCCTTCAACCGCGACAAGGTGCTTCGCATGAACCGCGGGCGGATGCAGTTCACCTTCTTACCCATGGATGAGCTGTACGCCAATGCCGACCTGCTCATCGTGCTAGGCGGGGACGGCACCATCCTGGAGGCGGCACGCCGCTCGGCCCAGAGGGAGACCCCCATCCTGGGGATCAATCTCGGTCGGGTGGGCTACATGGCCGAGCTGGAGATGGGGGAGCTGGACCTGTTGGCCCGCCTCTTCGACCGCGTCACCGCCGAGGGGCATATCCCCGCCTCCTTTGAGCTGGAGCCTCGCTCCATGCTCCATGTGGAGGTTTTGACCATGGCGGGGGAGGTGCGCCAGCAGATGTACGGCCTCAACGATGCCGTCATCACCAACGGCTCGGTGTCCCGCATTGTGGATATCGCCCTGTCCGAGAACGGTGAGCCTGTCACCACCTACCGCGCCGACGGTCTCATCGTGGCCACCCCTACGGGTTCCACCGCCTACTCCATGTCGGCGGGGGGACCCGTGACCGACCCTCGGGTCAAGTGCTTCTGCGTGACCCCCATCTGCCCCCATTCTCTGGCGGCCAGGCCCATGGTCTTCCCCGACGATTCGGTGCTGGAGATCCGCAACATCTGCCAGAGAGAGAAGATGCTCTACCTGACCGTGGATGGCCGCACCAACTGCGAGCTGTACCGTGGAGAAACCGTCCGCATTACCCGCTCACCCCTTCTGACCCGCCTGGTGCGGCTCAAGCCCTGCGGCTTCTACGACCGTCTGCGGCTGAAGATGAGCGAACATAACTAAGGAGCGTGCCATCATGAAAAAGAACCGACTGAATAAGATCATCGATATCATCACCACCTGCGAGGTGGAGACCCAGGACGAGCTGATCACCTACCTGAAGGACGCGGGCTACGCCGTGACCCAGGCCACCGTGTCCCGTGACATCCGCGAGTTGAAGCTGGCCAAGGTCATGACGGGGCGGGGGAACTACCGCTACGTGCTTCCCAAGGAGGACAAGGACACCCGCCGTCTCCACATCAGCCACGCCCTGGCCGAGACCATCGTGCGGGTGGAGGCCGCCCAGAACATCATCGTGCTTCACACCTACGCGGGCATGGCCCAGGCCGTGGCCCTGGAGGTGGATCACCTGTCCCATCCCAGCCTGTTGGGCTGTGTGGCGGGGGACGATACCATCATCATCGTGGCGCGGGACAATGCCTCCGCCGCCGCCCTGTCGGAGCAGCTCCAGGAGATGATCCGGGCGCGGGCGAAGGGGGAGAAGTAAGAGGACGGCACCTGCGGTCACAGGGACGTATGGGACGGTGCCTTTCCCGATTCCGATATGAAGGGATCCCGTTTGTCGGTCGTTTACGGGCGGGACGGGGTCCCCGATCTGTTTTTTTGAAAAATTTTCATGGATCCTGTCATATTTCGCCTTTTTTGGTGTCTATAGGTATATAGACCTATTTGCGCGAAAGGAGTTACCCTATGGAGACCCTGTACGAGCTTCCTCATTCCGATCCCCCCTTTCCCATCAGCCATGCTACGGTGGGGCTGACGTTCATTTTCGTGTTCCTTCTGTGTGGGTTCATTACCTTCATCCGTGCCTTTCAGGCCGAGATGCACCGCCCAACCTTATTGAACCGTTCTCCCAAGCGGCTCCGCGTGGCGTACGTGGCCTTTATCCTGTTGGGATCCCTTGTCTTTACGGGGGTCTTTGCCTTGATGGGGATGGCCTACATCGACCAGAAACGGGAATATGAGGCCGTCGTGCTGGCCTATGAGAGAGGGGACTAC
>JAGAIH010000410.1 GCA_017626655.1 Clostridia bacterium
ATCAGTGTGTTTTTGGTTTTAGGAGAACGAAAAACGCACCACGAAAGCCTTCCCTTGTGAGGGAAGGTGTCCTCCGAGCAAGCTCGGCGCGAAGCGTGACGGATGAGTAGTCCCCCTACCCACTTCCACTCTGCTCCGTCAAACCGATAAACCCAAATTTATAAAATTCCCCACGGAGGTACACCAACATGAAAAAACGCATCCTTTGCGCCCTCTTGGGCGTCTGCCTGTGCTTTGGCGCCGCCCTGCCCCTGACGGTCTCGGCCGCCGAGCGCAATCTTTTCCAGAACGGCACCATGAACCGCGGCATCACAGGCTGGAGCACCTGGACCAACGACCCCTCGGGCTGTACCTTCTCCTTCTCCAAGGACGGCGGCGTGGACGGCACGGGCTGTCTCAAGATCGAGAACACCAAGCAGGTGGCCGCCAGCTTCTACCAGATGGCGGGGCTGAAGCAGGGAAAGACCTACATCATGACCGCCGACGTCCGCTGTGAGAACGTCTCCACCGAGGGCTCGGGCTTCATCCTGGGCATGGCCATGTACGACGCGGCAGGGAACAACATCGGCGAGATGTCCTCCTCCTCCCGCTTCGGCACCTCCACGGATTGGTCCACCGTTACCTTCATCTTCACCGTGAGCAACGAGAACTGCGTCGCCGCCTCGGCAGGCCCCCGCCTGTGGTTCTCCACGGGCACCGTCTACGTGGATAACGTCTCGGTCAAGGAGATCGTCAAGGAGCCTGCCCAGTCCAAGACCTATGACCTGACCGTCAGCGATACCCCCAACAGGTTCACGGTGGATGCCCTCTCCTGCGAGTGGGATCCCAAGCTCCTCCTGCCCTGCAACCTGGAGAAGGGTGTCACCGAGGATGACCTGACCCTCATGAAGGAGAACATGGACAAGCTGGGCCTCCACGCCGTCCGCATGATGATCATGCCCGAGTGGTTCGAGCCCGCCAACGATAACGTTGATCCCGCCGCTGTCAACTCCGACGGCTTCAAGCTGGAGTCCGACGAGATCAAGACTACCCTGGCCTACCTCAAGGTCTGCCACGAGCTGGGCATCAAGGTCACCCTCACCTGGTGGGGCGCAGGCGCAGGCACGTGGCTGGCCTTCCCCAACTGCAATGACTGGATCTCCGCCCCCAACAGTAAGGAAGAGATCGCCGAGAATATCTCCTGGTTTATCGGCTACGTCAAAAACGAGCTGAAGTACGATTGCATCTACAACGTCATCCTCATGAACGAGCCCAGCTACGCCTTCCACGTAGAGGGCGGCGCGGTGGATTTCCCCTACTACGTGGAGTGCTATAAGGCCATCCGCGCCCGCCTGGACGCCGACGGCCTCACGGATATCCGCCTGGTCGGTTCTGACGATGCCCAGAGCCTGGGCTGGTTCTGCAACAGCTACACCGAGCTTTTGGAGGTCTGCGACGCCTTCAACTCCCACAACTACGCCTGGACCTACGATATGCCCTACCTCAACCAGATGGTGGGCGAGTTCGTCTCCGCCCGCACCCAGTTCGGCGGGGAAAAGCCCTTCTTCATGGGTGAGTTCGGCGACGGCACAAGCGTGGGCGCCTACTACGCCCAATCCGTCGAGACCTACGGCCGCGGCCTCTACCTGGCCTCCTTCGCGGTCAACGCCCTGGGCGCGGGCGCGGCAGGTATGTCCTACTGGGGCCTCCACGACGTCTACTACTACATCAACGACCAGGGCGGCGATAACGGCGGCCTCATGGAGACGGGACTGATCGGCTACAAGACCGACGGCGCCTGGAAGTACCGTCCCTCCTACTACGCCTGGGGCTTGATCTGCAACTACATCCCCTTCGGCTCGGAAGTCTACCGCGTCACGGGGGAGACCGACGACCTCATCGACTGTATCGCCGTCAAGACCCTCGAGGGCAAATGGTCCTTCATCACGGTCAACCGTTCCGACGTCGAGCAGACCGTCAAGATCAACACCTCCGCGGCCGAGAATATGAACCTCTACCTCTTCTCGGAGTCCACCCTCCCCACGGATAACACCAATGAAATGATCCCCGCCACCAAGGCCGTGGCGGCAAAGGACGGCGGCTATACCGTCACGGTCCCCGCCTGGTCCTTCACCGTCCTCTCCAACGTGGACGAGGTCACCCTCCCCGTCGAGGGCGAGACCACCCCCGCCGAGACCGACCCCAACCCCGAAACCACCCCCGCCGACGAGACCACCGACGGCACCGCCCCCACCGAGTCCACCCCCGTGACTCCCGATACCAACACTCCCGACTCGGACACCCAGCCCACCGAAAAGAAGGGCTGCGGCTCCGCCCTCACCCTCACCGCAGGCCTCCTCCCCGCCTCCCTGGCGGCGGCCTGGGCCGTGATTCGCAAGCGGAAAGAGGAGTAAAATAGCATAACATGGA
>JAGAIH010000411.1 GCA_017626655.1 Clostridia bacterium
GGGGACAACGATTCGCCGCAGATGGGGCGGATTGGGTTCTGATTTTTGAGCAAAAACAATGCACAGAGCAGGGGTTAATCTGCTCTGTGCTTTGTTGTGTATCCGAGGTAGTACGTGTAGAAGGTGATTTTTTTCGGATAACTCTCTGTTGGTGACCCATCGGGAACTCTAATCCCGGACCCCCTGATTAAAAGTCAGATGCTCTACCGACTGAGCTAATGGGTCGTATTTTTCAGACCCGAATATTATACCACGAACTTCCCCTTTTGTCAATACTTTTCCGAGAAATTTCTTTCGTCGAAATTCCGCGAAGCCGAGAGAGTCGAAAAAACGGGTTTCTTCAAATTATTTTCGCTCTTTTTTTAAAGATATCTTGAAAAACCTCTTGAAAAAATCAAGTAATGTTGCTATAATAAACGTTGGTATGTTGTGTGCTTCCCTTTTCTTCTCCCCTCGGGCGGGACTTCAAAATTCGCTTGTTGGTTGAAAAAAATTGTACAATGAATATCTTGTGTTTCCCGCCGTTTGTGGTATAATACTCTATGGAGTGATCGAGGAGGTGTGGGCTTTGCTGATCGGTGACAAGATCCGTTCCCTTCGCAAGAACAAGAATATCACCCAGACCCAGCTGGCCGAGGTGCTTTCGGTCTCGGCGCAATCCGTGAGTAAGTGGGAGAATCACATATCGGTCCCCGATATCTCGGTGCTTCCCGTCATCGCCCGCTACTTCGGCATCACCATGGACGATCTCTTCAGCTACCGTCTGGATGCCCTGACCTACAAGGAGCGGTTTATTCGCTTTATGGTTGATAACGGCATGCTCCGCTTTGAGGACCGTCCCCTGAGCAATGGCCGCGTCTCTCCCTACTACATCCACAGCGGCTACCACCGCATGGGCAGTCAGATCTCCCGACTGGGGGAGTTCTACGCCGAGTGTATCCGCGAGCATGGCATCGAGTCCAACTGCCTGGTGGGAGTCAACGAGCGGGAGATACCTCTGCTGATCGCCACGAGCATGACCCTGTTCGGAAAGTACGGTGTGGATTCCCACTACTGCATGAACTACATCACCGAGAAGGATATGCTCCTGTCCCGTGACATGACCCTCATCACCGACACCCTGTCCTCGGGCGCCACCATGCGGCGGGTGCTGGATCGGATGAAGGCCGAGATCGGGCGGTATCCCTCCCACATTATCATCTACGTGGACAGGATGGAGAGGACCGATCATTCTTCCCTCTCGGCCAAGCACGAGATCGAGAAGGATTACGGCGTCCGCATCCACAACATCATTACCCTGGAGGACATTCTCGGGGCGGTGGCCCACGGCGTGATCCATGCTGGGGAGAACTACGACAAGCTCCTCGAATACGCCGAGCTGTATCGGGGCCAGTGACCGCGCAAGCGGCCCCCATCCCAACCCTGTAATCTATTTTTTAGGAGATAAACATTATGGAACAGACAAGAAGAGTCGGTACCGTATCCCGGGGCATCCGTTGCCCCATCATCCGCGAGGGCGACGATCTGGCCGCCATCGTCACCGAGAGCGTCCTGGAGGCCGCCAAGTCCGAGGGCTTTGAGCTTCGCGACCGCGACGTCATCTCCATGACCGAGTCCATCGTGGCCCGCTCTCAAGGCAACTACTGCTCGGTGCAGAACATCGCCGACGACGTCCGCGCCAAGCTGGGCGGCGGTACGGTTGGCGTGATCTTCCCCATCCTCTCCCGCAACCGCTTCGCCATCTGCCTGCGCGGTATCGCCATGGGCTGTAAGAAGGTGGTGCTCATGCTTTCCTACCCCTCCGACGAGGTGGGCAACGAGCTGGTGTCTCTGGACAAGATCGACGAGGCAGGGGTGAATCCCTACTCCGACGTCCTCTCCCTGGAGAAGTACCGCGAGCTGTTCGGTGAGAACAAGCACGAGTTCACCGGCGTGGACTACGTGGAGTACTACGGCAACCTCGTCCGCGAGTGCGGTGCCGAGTGCGAGATTATCTTCGCCAACCAGGCCAAGACCATTCTGAACTACACCGACTGTGTCCTCAACTGCGACATCCACACCCGCGCCCGCACCAAGCGCATCTTGCTGGCGAACGGCGCCAAGACCGTCTGCGGTCTGGACGAGATCATGAACGCTCCCATCGACGGCAGCGGCTGCAACGAGAAGTACGGCCTCCTGGGCTCCAACAAGTCCACCGAGGACAAGGTTAAGCTCTTCCCCCGCGAGTGCAAGCCTTTGGTGCTGGACATCCAGGCCCGCATCCTGGCCGCCACCGGCAAGCACGTGGAGGTTATGGTCTACGGCGATGGCGCCTTCAAGGATCCCAAGGGCAAGATCTGGGAGCTGGCCGACCCCGTGGTGTCTCCCGCCTTCACCGACGGTCTGATCGGTACCCCCAACGAGCTGAAGCTGAAGTACCTGGCCGACAACGACTACAAGGA
>JAGAIH010000412.1 GCA_017626655.1 Clostridia bacterium
GCCCTGCCGGGTCCAGGGCAGAGCCCTGGTTACAGCTGCTCCCAAAGCTCCTTGTGAGGGGCGGGGATGACGGCGGAGTTGCAGAAGAGACCCTGATCCTTGGCGTGCTGGGCGCCTGCCTCCACGGCGGCGGTCACGTCGCCCACGTCACCGGTGATGACCACCATACCCTTACCGCCCATACCGCGGGACAGACGAAGCTCGCGGATGGCGACCTTGGCGGTCTTGACGGCGATATCGGCGGCCTTGACGGTGGAAGCGGCGGAGTAGGCCTCGATGATGCCCAGAGAACCCTTGTTATCGCCGGGCTGGGTGCCGAACAGAGCGGTGATGACCTGCTCGTCGATGCGGCCAATGACGGTGGAATCGATCATGCGGTCGTCGAAACGGCCCTTGACGTACTCCACGGCGGCGGAGACGTCGGCGATGGCGCCCGTCAGAATGATCTCGTACTTGCCGGGGCAGGAGGGGTGCGCCTGCACCAGACGGATCCCTGCGCTCTTCAGCGCGGCGTCGGTGGCCTCGATGCCCTTGGCGATGCTCTTCAGTTCAATAATACCAATAGCCTGATACATAGTCTATATACCTGCTCTTTCTGTTTTACGCGTGGATGACAATGGTCTTATCGTCCACGTAGGTAACGCGGCCCGTGATGGGAGCGAAGTTGGGAACCGACAGCCCCTCGGCGGCCTTGGCGATCATGTCGTTCTCCTTGACCTCGTCACCGACCTTCACAATCGGGATGGCGGGGGCGCCGATGTGCTGGACCATGGGGACCTGCACTTCCTTGGCCTTCAGCTTCTCCTCAATGTAGGTGGGCGGGAACTTATCGTACTTGGCCACGCCCAGGACCTCCTTCCACTTGCCTGCGCTGATCATGCGATACTCGCGCTCGGGGGAAACGGTGAACTGCTCGGCGGGATTCGCCACGTACTTGATGCGGTTCTTGCCCAGAATGCCCTTGTACTCCTTGATGACCTGCATGGGGGAGATATCCTGACAGCAGGCCAGCAGACCGCAGATGCCGCAACCGCAGCACATGGTGGCGGTCTTGATCAGCTCGGGATCGGCCTGGGCGGCGGAGAGGGTGGAGCGGATCATCTTGTGAGGCTCCAGGGGGTAGCCCAAGAGGTGTCTCGGGCAGAGGTCGGTGCAACGGGTGCACTGACAGCAGACCGAGGCGGCCATGCGGAAGTTCTCCTCGGCGGTGCGGAGCTTGCTCCGAACGGCGGGAATGTCCTTGGGCAGGATCAGAAGACCCGAGGTGGGCTTCTTCACCACGTCGATGTTGGGGTTGACGATGTTACCCATGGAGGGGCCGCCGTCGATGACCACGTGGGTGTCGGGAACCTTGACGTGCAGGGTCTCCAGCACCTCCGAGATCTTCATACCCAGAGGCACCTTCACGCAGAAGGCCTCGGGAACGTCACCGCCCAGAGTCAGGTAGGTCTTGGTCACGGGCTGACCGTACTGTACCACCAGACCGATGTTGTGCATGGTCTCGGTGTTGAAGACGATGACCTTCTGGGTGATGGGCAGCTGACCGGGAGCCACTACGCGGCCCGTCACGGTGTAGATCAAGTTGATCTCGTCACCCATGGGGTAGACGTTGGGAACGTACTTGATGAAGACGCCCTTTGCCAGCTCCTGTCCGTCGGAGTACCCCAGCTTGGCGGCGCGGTAGTCCTTGACGGCGATGAGGCCTCGCTCGATGTGGGCGTATTCCATGACGGCCCGCATACCGATGACGATGTCGCGGATGCGGTTTTGCAGGAGGGTGTAGCTGGTGTAGAGCAGAGGCTCACACTCCACGGCATTGATGATCAGGGTATCGGCCCCCTCGGCCAGCTTGGAGTAGGAGGGGAAGCCCGCTCCGCCTGCGCCGACGACGCCGTTATCCTTCAGTAATTGCTTTAAATCGGTCATTTTCGTTACCTTCTGTATGAAAGTTGCGCGTTATACGCGGTTGGATCAGTGCTGGAGCTTATCGATGATACCGGCGACCACGGCATCCACAGGGGCGTTCATATCCCCCACGGCGGCGCGGGCGGAGGAGCCGGTCACCACCAGAACGTCCTCGCCGATACCGGCGCTGATGGAGCGGTCCACGGCGATGATGTAGCGGTCGGTCAGCTCGTCCTTTTCCTTGAGCTGGATCTCCAGAAACTTGTAGCCCCGAAGAGCGTCGAATTTATTGGTGGAAACAATGGTTCCCACGACTTTTCCCTTGAGCATGATGATACTCCGTTCTTTCTACTGTATGCGGACGGTCGACTGCGCGATCAGTCCTTGACCACGGTGACGGTGCTGCCGTTCTTAAAGCCCACGGCGTTGGCGTCGTCGGTGTCCACGTGCATCTCCAGGCAGAACTTGTCGGAAACGCGGACCTGCACGTCAAACCAGCGGGTGCGCTTGGTACCGCTGAAGGCGTCCACGGTGATGTAGTCGCCGTCCTTCACACCGAAGCGGGCGCCGTCGGCGGGGCTCATGTGGATGTGGCGGTTGGCGATGATACAGCCCTGCTTCAGGGTGACGATACCCTTGGGACCGATGATGGTGATGGGAGCGGAGCCCTGGAGGCTGCCCGACTCACGCACGGGAGGCTTGACCTTCAGCACGAAGGAATCGGTCACGGAAATCTCCACCTGGCTCTCCTTACGGATGGGGCCCAGGACGCGCACACCCTCAATGGGACGCATGGAGGGGCCGATGATGGTGAGCTGCTCCTTGCAGGCGTACTGACCGGGCTGGGAGAGATCCTTGATGGGGGTCAGCTCGTAGCCCGCGCCGAACAGGGTGTCCAGATCCTCGCGGGACAGATGAATATGACGGTTGGAAATACCCACCGGGATGGTCAGGTCATCCGCCTTGGCGGGAGCGTCCATCTCGGATACGATCTTCTTGACGATGGCTTCAATGGTGCTTGCGTTCAGTTCCATGATCAAAAACCTCTTTCTTTACTTATGAATAGATACAAATTGAAAAATCAAAACCTTTTTCGCCTGAAAAAAGCATTCATTCTTCCATTTATATACGGAACGCTTCGGGGGGGCCGGGGACCTCCTTTTCAGGGAAGGCCCCCGGCTGGGGTTCGGGACTATGTCCGTCGCCCATTTCCTAACCGATCAATCAGATCTTGGGCAGGAGCTTGTCCACATCGGTGTGGGGTCTGGGGATGACGTGAGTAGCGATAACCTCACCCAGGCGGGAAGCGGCAGCGCCACCGGCCTCAACAGCGGCCTTCACAGCACCGACGTCGCCACGGACCATGACGGACACGAGACCGGAACCGATCTTCTCGGAGCCGATCAGGGTAACGTTAGCAGCCTTCACCATAGCATCGGCGGCCTCAATAGCAGCCACAAGACCACGGGTCTCAACCATACCAAGAGCTTCGTTCATTGTATTTTCCTCCTAAGAAAATTTTACTTTTTTGTTTGTAGGTTTTTTGTTGGGGAATTATCTCGTTACGCCGCGCGATCCATCAGGGGATGGGATCGGTGCGGAGGAACTTCATGACTTCGGGATGGGGGCGCGCGATGACCTCGCAGAGCTTGACGTTGCCAACCTCAGCGGCGGCGGCCTTACCGGCATCGGCGGCGGCCTGAACAGCCGAAACCGACCCCTCGACCACCACGGTCACAAGACGACCGCCCAGTCTCTTTTCAACGTGAATCAGCTTCACGTCGGCGGCCTTGATCATTGCGTCAAGGCCCACAATGGCCGTAACCATTGCCTGGACTTCCAGCAGTGCGATTGCCTTTTCCATGTTTCAGTACCTCGCTTTCGTTTGGTAGGCAAGAACGATACCCAATCTCCAATACTTTTGTTAAAAGTTTTTGGAGATTCCCAAGAACCTTTTTTCAAAAAGGTTCTTGGGCGGGTGCAGGGCAGAGCCCTGCCGGGGGTCAGGGGCAGAGCCCCTCGTTCTTTTAGATGGAGGGCAGGAGCTTGTCCACGTCGGTGTGAGGTCTGGGGATGACGTGAGTTGCGATGACCTCGCCCAGGCGGGAAGCGGCAGCGCCACCGGCCTCAACAGCGGCCTTAACAGCACCGACGTCGCCACGGACCATGACGGACACGAGACCGGAACCGATCTTCTCGGAACCAATCAGAGTAACGTTAGCAGCCTTAACCATAGCATCGGCAGCCTCAATTGCGGCAACCAGACCGCGGGTCTCAACCATACCAAGAGCTTCGTTCATTGTAATATTCTCCTTAAAATTTTATTTTTTTGAGTGAGTTGGACGTTGCGGGGAGGCCTTTAGACCTTCTTGCCGTCAACGGTGGTGTAATTGCGGAGCTTGTCGCGACCGGTAGCGGTCAGATGTGCGAACCACTCCACGCTGGGATCCAGTCCCGCAATGATCTTCGAGGTGATGAACAGACCGCGCTTCTCGGCCTCGGCCTTGCCCGCGTCGTGAGCAGCCTCAACGGCGGCGGGAGATCCCTCGAACTTCACGACCATCACAAGCGGCACCTCGCACTGATCGGCGTTGGCGGGCTTGTTGCGGTCGATGGCCACGATCTTTACGTCAGCGGCCTTTGCGCAGGCATCGGCGACCACGATGGAGGTGGCGAATCCGTACACTTCAAGCATTCCAAGAGCTGCCATATCGGTAACTCCTTTGCTTACTTAGCGATGTAGGCGATCTTGATGCCCTTCTGCGCCACGTTGGTCTCCATAGCCTCGTTCATCTGATCGAGGGGGAAGGTGTGGGTGATGAGCTCCTCGATCGGGATGTTCATCTCCTGGCACTGCTTCAGGAAGGCAACGGTCTTGGGGTAGTCCTCAGCGGAGTAGTCCCAAGAGCCGACGATGTCGATCTCCTTGTTGCACATAGCGAAGTGGGGGTTGACGGA
>JAGAIH010000413.1 GCA_017626655.1 Clostridia bacterium
ACTTCACCGATCTTGACAAGCTCGGAGCAGGCGATGATGACGCCGGTCTCGTCGATGACACCGATGGTACGGTCGACCGCGTCCTTCATTTGGTGGATCACGCTCTGGAACAGTCTGTTAGACATGACTTTTACCTCTCTTTGTTTATTTACATACTAAAAATATATTCATCCGCCGCGCGGAAGCAGGTACGAAAGAAGGGGGTAGGGGATCAAAGCTCGAGGGCGTAGATGAGACAACTCAGGACGAAGCCCGAGGCGGTCTCGGTTCGGAGGATGCGCTTGCCAAGGCCCGTCATGGCAAAGCCCAGGGAGCGGGCGGCTTCGGCCTCCTCGGGGGAGAAGCCTCCCTCACTGCCCACGAAGATGGCGATCTCGGGGGTACGGCCTGTGTCCAGTGCGGCGTCCAGGGCGGGTCTCGCTTGCTCGATGAGAACGGGCAGGGGGCTGACGGTGCTTCCCTCGTAGCAGAAGAGGACCAGGTCGGCGCTCTCGGCGGCTTTCAGGGCTTCGGCGAAGGTGACCGTAGGCTTGACGGTAGGAATGATGCCCCGACCGCACTGCTTGGCGGCCTCCTCGGCGATGCGCTGGCGTCGCTCGGTCTTGCGGGCCTCGGCCTCGGGCTTGGCTCGGACGATGCAACGGCTGGACTCAAAGGGGATGACCTCGGCGACCCCGCATTCCACCGCCTTCTGGATGACGGTGTCCAGCTTGTCTCCCTTGGGGAGGGCCTGGTAGAGGCGGGCCACAAAGGGGGGCTCGGTGTCGATGGGGGAGGAGGAGATCACGCCGGCGGTGGCGGTCTCTCCGTCGAAGGAGATCATCTCGCAGAGGTAGGCGGTCTGCTGGTCGCAGACTCGGATCCTGTCTCCGGGGGCAAGCCGCAGGGAGTAGGAGGCGTGGCGGGCGTTCTCCCCCGTCAGGGTGACGGTACCGTCACGGACGTCGGAGGGCTGTACAAAGAAACGCGGCACGGGTCTCACTCCTTTCCTCTCGGGAATTGGCACGCGGACAGAAAACCCGACTTGCGGGTCGCGAAGCGGGCAAGATCGGGGTGTTTCGTCGGTTTTGACGGAGGCTTTGGTGGATGTGGTGACAATATACAAAGGAATCCGTCATGTTGTTGAAAATACTATACCACAAAATCACCAATTTGTCAACAGGCTTTTTGTGATTTTGGGCAAGAAAGGTGTCATTATTTACAATTTCTTCTTATTTTGACCGATGGGCGGGGGCAAAAGTCCCAAACGTGATAATTGGTGATTTTGCGGGAGGGGTCCATTATGATGTGCAAGTTGTCCTATCAACATTTCATCCAATGCTTTTCGGCAAAGAAAAAGCAAGATACGGGACGGGGCAGAGCCGTTTGGGGGCGGCTGTGTCGGATCCTGTGTCTTGCTTTTTGGCGAATTTACTCTTTGACCGAATAGGATCAGCCCTTCTTTTTGGGCGGGTAGGGGCGGTCGGCGCGGGGGCCGTAGGGCTTGCGGTCACGGTCTCCGAAGCTTGGCTTACGGTTGCGGTCAGCGGGGTAACGGTCGGAGCCGCGGTTGGCGTTGCGATCAAAGCCGCGGTCAAGGCTCCGCTCGGGCTTCCGATCGAAGATCTCCTTGGCGGTCCTTCCCTTTTCGTCCCGCGCCTCGGCGGGCTTGAAGTACTCGTAGAGGTAGCAGGGGAGCATACCGTTGTAGAGCTTCTTGACCTTGTCGGCCCGTTGGCCGTAGAGGCGGTCGAAGCGGTCGGAGGAGGTCAGGACGTAGATCTGCCAGGGGTAGAGGGCCTTGAAGGAGCCGCCCAGCTGCTGGTAGAGTCGCTCGATCTCCTCTCTCTCGCCCATGCGCTCGCCGTAGGGGGGATTGCAGACCACGGTTCCCTTACGGTCCTCCTTTTTGATGTGGCGGGCGTCGGCTTGGAAAATATTGAGATACTCCTCCACCCCCGCGCGGAGGGCGTTCTCGTAGGTGACGTCCAGAATATCCTCGTCGATGTCCGAGGCGTAGACCTCGAACCGGCAGTCGGTGCGGATCTTTGCTTGGGCCTCCTCGCGGGCGGCACTCCAGAGGGCCCCCGGGATATTGGCGAAATCCTCCCCCGCGAAGGAGCGGCCCAGGCCGGGGGCGCGGCCGCTGACCAGCATGGCGGCCTCGATGGCGATG
>JAGAIH010000041.1 GCA_017626655.1 Clostridia bacterium
CGGATGCGGGGGACCGCGAAGCGGTGGATGAGGAGAGCGGCACACAGTTCGGTGTCGGGTGTAGATTTTTCCTGGTATATCAAGGGGTTTGTCACACCCATATAGGAAAACTCAACCCGCTCTCCTCATCCGTCACCCGCTAAAGCGGGTGCCACCTTCCCCGCTGGGGAAGGCTAATGGTCGCGGTTGCCTCCCCAATAAACCCAAATTTGAACAAAATCCCGCCCCCATCCCTCCGCAGATATCCCCCTCTAAACCGTTGGTTGAGCAAACCGAAAAACAAGTTATTGACTTTTCCCCCGAATATGGTACAATAAGAGCAGAAGCCCACAAGACTCACAGAAAGGCAGATACACACATGAACATTGGTGAAAAGATCGCGGAGCTCCGCCGTGACGCGGGCATGACCCAGGAGGTGCTGGCCTCCAGGCTGGTCATTTCCCCCCAGGCCGTCTCCAAATGGGAGCGGGGCGTCGCCAACCCCGACCTGGAATTGATCCCCGAGATCGCGCGGCTCTTCGGTGTCTCCGCCGACGAGCTGCTGGGTCTCTCCTCCCCCAAAGCACGGGATAACGAGCTGGAGTCACGGATCGGCTCCCTGGAACGCCTCCTTTCCATGCTCACCGAAAAGGACGACAACGCCACCCGCGAGATCCTGCTCCAAGGCGCCCCCCGCGTGGCGAGCTTTGACTTCACCAAAATGCCCGCCGAGGAGAAGAAGAAGTGGAAGCCCGACGGGCTCTGCATTCTGGACGATCGCCAAGGCTCCGAGCTGGTCTGTAAGGCTACACCCATAGAGCGGGCCGTTGGAGCCGCCGTGGATCCTCAACTCATCTTCGCGGGCCTTTCGGTGGCTGTCAACGGCCCCCTGCACGTCCTCATTCACCTATGCACCAAGGGTAGCAATCATGCCCGCAACCACCACTTGGCAGTCTACTTCACCACCGAAGAGAATCCCGAATGGGATAACCAAAAATCCGCGTGGTGCGGTTGTATCAACGGCAACTGGATCGGCATCGACCTGCTCATCAACAATCCGTTGCTCCGCGGCACCCTGACAGGCCTGCGTATCGACCCCTTCGACTACGGCGACGGCACCACCACCGTGGATTCTGTCCGCCTCATGACCGATGATGGCGAGCTGGTAGCCGATCTTACCCCTCTGCTCACCGATAAGTTTGCCATCCTTGACAATCATGATCCAATTGAGAATATCACCACGCCCCATCTTTTCCTCAAAAACGTGGTGTATACCGAATCCCCCGCAGGTAAGCTGTCCTTGGTCTCGGTTCCCGCCAAGATCGTAAGGCAGGTCTACGACCCCATGCTGATACGGGACGGCCTCTCCATCGACGCAAGCAAGGTCCGCTATATCCACCTCCGCATGAAGACCTCCCTCTTCGACCGCAACCGAGGCACCTACCGCACGACGCTCAATATCAACTGCAACGCCGAAATGAAGCTCTATTTCAAGACCGAGGGCTGTGACGACTACACCGAGCAACGCTGTATCGGCGTCCACTACCTCGCCACCGACCAGATGCAGGACATCTACATCGACACCTCCATAAGCAGCGCCTGGCACGGCACCCTCACAGGCCTGCGCCTCGACCCCATCGAGAACCAGGGCGCCTCCTTTGAGATCGCCCAAATTGAACTGCTGGAAGGCACCCCAAAAGTCAAGCTCAGCGGCTTCATGAGCAGTCTGGAGGAAAAGATCGCCCGGCTGGAGACCGCCGTCGCCGACTTGGAGGGAGAGCTGGAGGACGCGCGAAGCACAGCCGAGGAGGCCCTGGATGAGGTCGAAGACCTCAAAAGCGAGCTGGAAGATCTCCGCGGAAAAATTGAAAACGGTGATTGAAGAAACCTCCCATGCCGGGCAAGTAGCTCCGCCCTCGTTCCCGGACACGAGAGATCGGCGAAGGGAATCCGCCTTCCAAACAAATAAAGGAGGACTCACACGGAGTCCTCCTTTATGGTTTTCATGAAAATCAGGGCTTCTGAGCGTCTCCGATGGCATCAAAGGTTCCATCGGCGTGACTGACCAGATAGTCGGTAAGCTCTTCCTTGGTGATTTCGCCGTCAGCGCCCAAATCGTCGATCATCTCATGGGACATCTTCAGGGCTACGTCCTCAGGCACATTATAGCCCCGATCAGCAAAGCTACCCCGAACCTCACGCAGAATCAGATTGTCCCGCTCTGCCTCGCTCATACGCAGAGAATCGGTCAAGGCATCCGCCACCTCGTCCATCATTGCGCTATACTTGCCGCTCTTCAGATCATCCAAGCCCAGCATATTGGACACCAGACGAATGGACAATGCCTTCAGCTCGTCGGCCAGCACCGCCAAACGCTCGTTTTTCTCCAGCTTAGCCAGCATATCTGTCAGAAGTCCGCTTTCTCCTATACGGCGCACCATGGCGGTATAGTTAGCGTTCTTCTTCACCATATCGTTGACAAACAGATCGCCTACCAAATCCAGCAGGAGGTGAGCGTCCTCTGCCAAGGTTTCGGGAGTCTCATCGGCCAACACGGTCAGGAAGCTGTCAATGGTCGGATTCAAGGTCTTATCCAGAGTAGGACGCTTCACGCCTACGAAGCGCTCGTTGGCCAGCCAGGTCTCAGAGAGAGCCACCAGTGTATCGTTAGCCAACAGAGAAATCCAATCGGATTCAAACAGAGCGTCACCCGCGGCCAGCAAATCCCTCTTGTCAGAGGTTGTGTAATCGGCCTTCTTAAAGGACTGCACCACATCCAGGATGTCAGCGGCAGACTCCACAAGTCCGTTCAACTCCTGCTCCAGATTGATTTTCACCTTCTGCCCATGCGTAACGGAGGTGTCCAGAGTAGCGGTAGTCACAGCCTTGAAAATAGGCTTGCCAATCGTATTGTGGACCACCAGGACAACGGGATTGCTCTCCACCGTGTCCATGATCTCCTCCAGATCGTCCTCATCCATATCAATACGGTCCAGCACATTCTTCTCTACCATCTTGTAGTCGGCCAGATCCTCATCCACAAAGGTATCGAGCAGATGAGCGCCAAACGCCAGATATCCGCACAGAGGAACCAGCGTCACAATCGCGATCAAAAGGCCGTTGAACGCGCCCAAAGGCATGGAAATCGCCTGATGGGATCGCTTCTTCAGGATCGGCACACACTTTTCCACGATCCAAGCGCCGATGGAGAGCAATCCGCGCACAAGGAGGAAGACCGCCAGGTACAGGATAGGCGCCGCGACCACGGCAATAATGACCCGTACGCTCTCGGCACCCACAGGAACCGCGTCCAAAAAACTCTCGGCTTTGGTACCCAAGCGGGGCAGAATAAAATCGTAAACAAAGCCGGCTGCCAGCTTCGCCAAAACCTTAGTCAACGGAATCGATGCGACTGCCGACACGATGGTAACACCTATGCGTACCGTAGTCATAATCCAGTTTTTCTTACGAGCGGCAAACAGATAGATTGCCGCCAGACCAAGCATGTACACGACGGCAACGAGAGTGAAAATCAATCCGATAGTCATGGAAATGTCCTCCAAATGTTACATACATAGTCATTATAGCACACATTTCCTCTGTTGTCAATGATGTTTTGTCTATTCGCGAAAAATCGAAAAATATTTTCAACTTTTTTTGAAAAAGCCCTTGACAAATCCCTTCCTTTGTGCTATAATATCGTCGTTCCGCTGATGAACGTAATTAACAACTGCTGGTGTGGCTCAATGGCAGAGCACCTGATTTGTAATCAGGCGGTTGATGGTTCGACTCCGTTCACCAGCTCCATATTTGGGGGATTTCCCGAGCGGCCAAAGGGGGCAGACTGTAAATCTGTTGTCACTGACTTCGGTGGTCCGAATCCACCATCCCCCACCAAGTGAAAGACCACTGCGAAAGCAGTGGTTTTTTGCTTGGTGGGGGGATCGATGGTGAGGCCACCGATGCAAGGACCCGGCGATCCTTCCCCGCTCTGCTCCATTGGTGGTCCTTGCCCCCGAGCGAAGCGAGGATGTGGTCACGAATCCACCATCCCCCACCTTTTTTATCCAAGCCGCAGGCTTGGCATATCATCACGCGCCAGCGTGTATAACAAAGAGTAGAATATTACGGAGGATAATCAATATGGCTGACTACATTCTCTCTAAAGAAGATGTGCAAAATTTGTTTGCATATTTGGAAGATCAATTGGATGCTTGTGACTGTGATAGCACTCTACGCTATACAGAGCAATGGCTCAAGGACAATATTTCCCGGGAGCTGCATGAAAGCGTAATGGCGGAGATCACGGATATGGGTGGCTATTGCGACTGCGAAGTATTACTTAATTGCTATGAAGACTATGATATAGAATAAGAAATTTTCACATTTCCGCAATGAATAGCAAACAAAAACCGCGTACCTTTTGTTTTTTCAACTCGCTCCGCATCCCGCGGATGAGATCCTCCTTGTAAACACGGTAAACACATTACCGAGGAATGACCGAAGCAACCCCATTCCTTGCCACCACCACGGTGGCTTTTTCTTTTTTACCTCTTTACAGATCCCCCTCCCTGTGCTATAATAGGTATATCCGTCCCCCGAGAAAGGAGTCCCCCATGCCCATCGACCTCCATACCCACTCCACCCACTCCGACGGCACCCTCACCCCAGCCGAGCTGATCCGACAAGCCAAGAGCCTGGGTCTGTCCGCCGTCGCCCTCACCGACCATAACACTGTCTCGGGTATCCCCGCCTTCCTGGAGGAGGCCCGCAAGCAGGGCGTCACCGCCGTGGCGGGCACCGAGCTGTCCACTGTCTACGAGGGACAGGAGGTCCACCTCTTGGGCCTCTTCATCCCCTCCGAGGCCCTTGCCGCCGTCACCGCCCTCACCGAGGACTACCTCGCCCGCAAGGAGCAGAGCAACCGCGACCTGGTGGCCCGTCTGGCCGCCGAAGGCTACAAGGTGGACTATGAAGCCATCCGAGCATCCACCCCCGACGGCAACGTCAACCGCGCCCTCATCGCCAAGGCACTCCTGGCAGGAGGGTACGTCCCCTCGGTCAAGGCCGCCTTCCATACCCTTCTGGGGGAGGGCATGGGCTACTACACCCCGCCGACCCGTCCCGATTTCTTCGACACCATCCGCTTTTTGAAGAGCATCCGCGCCGTCCCCGTCTGGGCCCATCCCCTCCAGTATATGGATGAGGCTACCGTCCGCCAAGCCCTCCCCGAGGCCGTAGAAGCGGGCCTTGTGGGCATGGAGGTCATGCATTCCTCCTATGACGAGGCAGTCACAGTCCGCGCCAAGGCCTTGGCCGATGAGTTTGGCCTGCTCTACAGCGGCGGTAGCGACTTCCATGGCGCGGTCAAGCCCGACGTGTTCCTGGGAGTGGGCAGTCGGGAGGGGGTCGCGCCGAACATTCCCGACGAGTATTACGAAGCGCTCAAGGCGAAAGCGGAAGCCCTTTGACCCACGGCTCCAATGAGCCGTTTCTCACTTTCCAAGACCCTGACTCAACCGATTGCGATTGACACCCGCCTCCTTCCATGCTGTTCCATCCCCCCAAAAAGGAGCCACCCATGAGCAAAAAGCGCCGCCCCTACGATCCCTATAGCCAAAAGCGCAACATTCGCGTCCCCTATACCTACTTCTCCCGCGCCGCTGTCAAGAAGCAGAACCGCCGCTTTTGGGGCGTAGGTATCCCCGCCATCGCCCTGGCCTTCGCCACCATCCTTCTGGCGGGGTTCGCCCAGGAGTCTGCTTCCCCCACCGTCAAGGAGTCTCTGTACCGCCTCGCCATCCCCCTCTGCGCCCTGACCGCGGCGGCACTCTGCGGTGTCTTCTGCTTCGTGATCCGCAAAGCCTCCAAGGAAGGCTGGCGGTGCACCTACTCCACCATGGAGCAGCACCAAATGGAGCAACGCCTCCCCGTCCTCCGCACCCAGAAGGAGCAGGAGGAGGCCGGGCTGGGGGAGGGACTTTTTATCGGGTGCATGGCGGTCCTGGCCCTGATCCTGGTGGCCGCCGCTATCCGGAGCCTGTGCCAATGATCCCCGAATTTCCCGCCGCCGTCCGAAGCCTGCGCCCATAGCCCCCCGCAACCCTACCGCCGCCGAAAGGAGCCACCCATGTCCATCAGCCGAAAGCCCCCCAAGGACCAAGACTACTACTACGCCCCCAACACCCTCTATCCCAAGGACAGCTGGGCGCATATCCCCTACGCCCGCTACTCCCGCAAGGAACGCCTGCTCCAGCACCTCGTCATGGGGAGCGCCACCATCCTCACCGTGGCCTTGCTGGTGGCCACCCTCGTCTTGAACAGTCTGGGCATCGACTATGACCCAAGCACCTGCTCTATCCCCGAGCCTACCCTCCGTATCCTCACCGCGATCTGCGGGCTTCTCTCCCCCGCCGCTCTGGTGGGCTTCATCCTGCTGGACCGTCACGCCACCAAGCACACGTGGTGGTGTATCTTCAGCCGCGCCGAGATCAAGTTCTATCTCGCCAAGGGAGAGCGGCTGTACCGCCCCCGCTACAAGCAGGAGAACCAGCAGGCGGGCGTGGTGATCACCTTTATCTTCATGGCCATCGTCGCCATCCTCGCGGTGGTCATGGCTGTCATGAACCTCACGGGGCAGAGCCTGGATCTGACCTGGTTCTGATCCACGACCTCACAAGACCTCTGCACGGTACAGCAAAGCCCCCATCCGAATGGATGGGGGCCTTTTTCATATAGGATAGCGGGACGTTATGGACACGCGATCAAGCCTCTTCGCGTCTGCGGAGCGCCCACGCCGCGCCCAAAGCCGTCAGCAACAGAACGGCAATCGCCGACAGGGCGGAGCCACAGCCCTTGGCGGGCGCGGTGCCGTCGGCTTCGGTATCCGTGGCGGGAGACCGGGTGTCGGCATCCGAGACGTCGGTCCCGGGGAGAACCGTCGCAGGGGCGTCCGTGTCGGGAACATCTGTATCGAGTCCATCTGTGTCGGGGGCCTTGGTATCAGGCTCGGTAGGCGCCTCGGTGGGGGCCTCGGTCTCCTCGGCGGTCAGCTGGGCGTCGGTCTTGACGGCGTCCAGCGCCTTCTTGGCCGTCTCAACGGCGGCGGCGACGGTGTCCGTGTTCATGGCGTTCTCAACCGTCTCCAGCGCCTTGGCCAGGGTTGCGTCCAACTCCCCGATCTGGGCCTCGCGGTAATCCTGATTGTCCTTACCCGCGCGGTAGGTCTCCAGCTCGGTCTTGGCGGTGGCTTTAGCCTCGGCCAAGGCCTTGGCAGCGGCCTCCTCGGCGGCGGTATCGCGGCAGCCGTACAGCTCGATCTCCCCCAACGCGCTGGTGGCGGCGCCCGTAGCGTCCACGATAGGGCTGTGGCGGGTGATACGGATACGGAAGTAGCGGATGGAAACGGGTGCATCCGGGGTATACTCCTTGGGAGTCACTGAGACGTTGTCCTCGGCGGCGGCGGTCACGTCCTTCTGGGCCTCATAGACCGAGAACCACTCGGAGCCATCCATAGAGCCCAGAAGCTCAAAGTCCCGGGGGAAGGCCTCACCGTTGGTCCACTTCATGGGGTAAAGCAGGATCCGCTCCAGCGCGTAGATGCCGTCCAGCGTGACGGTGATCTCCACGGGATCGGTCTCCCCGATGCCACTGAAGGGGTCGGTATTCCAGCCCAGCTTGAGGTTGTCCCCCTCGATGGTCATCCATTCGCCGTCTACCAGAAAGGAGGCGTCGAAAAAGCCCTCGGGAGGAAAGTAGTTGTTGTCGGCCTCGATCGTCTGTCCCTTGGCGAAGTTGTAGGACTCGGTTTCCTCAGCCATGGCGGGAAAGGCGGCGAGGGGAATCATCAGCAAGGCCAGGCAGAGGCAGGCAAGGCGGGATACAAAACGTTTTTTCATGATAGATTCTCCTTTTCAAGGGTTGATTCCGTTTGTCATCATAAGGGAGCGGCAGGCGAATGGGTCCGATCAGCCAAGCTCCTCCAAAAGCTCGCGGCGGACGGCGTCCAGCGTCTCGTGGGAGAACTCGTAATCGTCAAAGGTACGGCAGACCTTGTCGATGAGCGCCAGCGCCTTGGCCTTGTCCCGTTTGCCGAGGATGTGAAGCAGCTCGTAGTCAATAGCTCCCGCCCGCTGGAGATGGGCGCGGACGCCGTACCAGACCGTATCCCCCATGGGGTAGACCACGTGGCCGTTGCCCGCGGGGTAGCTGACGCCGTCGGTGTGGTAGTTGGTGTCGTAGCGGCCTTCGGGGTTGTGGAAGTGGTAGCCCCAATGGAGGAAGCCGGGAGCGTCGTACTTGTAGCACATCCACATGGGCAGACGGCTGGCGGGCAGGGGCAGGTCGATGATGCGGTTCATGCAGTATCCCCCGGGGAAGCCGCAGGTGTAGATCCACATGGTCTCGCCGCAGGCCTGGAGGCGCTTGTAGTCCTCGATGTACTTCTCAAACACCGCCTGCTTGACCACCCAGATATCGCAGGCGCCCGCCAGCTCGGAGGACTCCACGGGATCGTTGATGATGACACCGGGGATGCACTTGCGGCAGATGCCCGACAGGGCGCGGTAGGTCAGGCTGTTGGGGAACTGGGGCTCGTCCACCAGGCATTGCATATAGTTCCGCTCCCAGCCGTTGCGCCGGATGCACTCGTAGGCGCGGGTGAAGTAGATCTTCAGCTGGCGGTAGCCCTCGATGGAGGAGGCGGCGACCTCTCTGTCCCACAGGAGGAAATGGTCGGGGTCGTCCCACCTCTTGAAGCGGGCTACGAAGCCACCCATAACGTACTTGAAGCCGTGAGCCAGGGCGCGGTTGCCCACCAGCTCGGCGGCGGTGAAGTCGAAGTCCACCACCTTCCCTTCCCCGTCGCGGATGGGCTTTCCCGAGGGGATCATGAGGTAGTCGTTCCGCATATCGGTCTGGTTGTCCAGGTAGCGGTCCAGGATCTCCATGTATTTGTCGGAGTAGGCCTCCACCTTATGGTCCTTGGCCAGGCGGTCGTAATAGATCCAGTTGACCATGTGGAACGCGGAATCGGCGAGAGCGGGGACGCGGACGTTGTAAATCTTGATGGAGATCGGCACGGTCAGGGTCTCGTCACCCACGCGGAGGGTCAGATCGCTCGCAAGCACGCCCACAGGGGCGTCGGCGGCCACGTTGATACGGATATAGAAGGCGGCTCTTCCCGCCTCGGTCTCCCCTTCGTCAATGGGGCGGGTGATCTCGTAGACGTCGAAGGGAGCCTTGCGAGTGACGAAGTGCTTGACCAAATCGTAATCGGTGGTGCAGAGCATCTTGGCGTCGCTGTTCAGGGGCACTGTGGCGGTCAGAAGCTGGTAGACCACAGCCTCACAGCCCTCCATGGCAAACTCGGCGGTGACGGTCTCGCCACCCTTCAGCTCCCGGTCGGTCAACACCTGGAAGCAGACGTCGGCGCCACGGGGAGCGTACAGCTCAGCCTTGTTTGGCGCCGCGATCTCGCTGTCGGGGTAGATCCATTGGTTTTCGGAAAATACTTGGTATTTCATAGGCTTGGTCCTTTCTTTCGCCCAATATGGTATTTTGGTAAGCGGAAACATTTGAAAACACAGGAGCCGGGGTGCGGACAGACGGCGGCGATATCCATACACGGTTCGCCTGATTTTTTACCCTATAGCGGGCAGGCTTCTATGTAAATTATAGCATCTCCGCCGCGGAATGTCAAGGTATACCAATGAAAAAGGATGAAACCCAAAGGCTTCATCCTTTTCGTATGGAAAGTATCATTCATCCAGGAGCTGATTGCTTCTCAGCATTTCCACGAACTCCTCCGCCTCGGCGCGGGCAGTTTCCGTGTCCAGGCCATCATACCGCTCCACCAGAGCGGCGGCCAGGGCATCCATATCGGTGCCGACCGTCAAGAGATCCCACATGAATTTGGCGGTGGCATTCAGGCGAAGGACAACGTTCCGATCCGGAGCGCCCACCGACACGGCCACAACCTCACCGGCCACCTCGGACAGGACGAACTTAAACTTGATCTTCATGGCAGTTTTCTCCTTTTGGATAGCGGATATCACCGCGGGATACGCGGTTACGGGATGGGGAAGGCTCCGCCGGGACCCAGGTCAACGCCGGGGTTCTCCTCCAGGTACTGATCCCTGGCGGCATTGTACCACGCGAAGAAATCAGCGGGGTTGGCAAAGCTCAGATAGAAGGCCTCCTGCTCTGTGGAAGACATGGCGTAATAAGCCTCAAAGGTGGGAAGCTCCACATCGGGCGTCGGCTCTTCGGCCGCGGTTTCCTCGAAGGTTGTCTCGGGCTCCTCGGTCACGGGCTCCGAGGGGATCTCGGGCTCGCTTTCGGTGGTTTCGGGGGAGGGAGTGGAATTTTCTTCGGTCTCGGGGGCTACCGTAGAGGGCAGGGACTCGCCCTCGGTCGGGATCTCCTCGGTTATTTGATCTCCCGCTGTCGTATCGCCGTTCGGTCCGTCGGGGGTGGTATCGGTATCACATCCCATGCAGAGCATGACGACCATACCGGACAGGACCAACAGAGCCGCGGTCATACAACAAAGCAGGATGGTTTTTTTCTGCTTCATAATCAATTATGGATACAACAGGGATGCATGGAACAAAGACCGCCCCTGTTTTGTGAAAATACGGTCTTCTCTTCTCTCATAACAATTTGCCCACCCAAGCGGGGAATGAATCCCCGCTTGGGCAGCATTGGCTTACGGATAAATATTAATCCCAGTTCTCGCCGCCGTCGCCTTCAACCAGGCTGATGTTGATCTCTCCGCTGTTGCCGATCACATAGGCGCCTTCTTTTTCAGGTTTTCCGTCAACGTCGCCGATGACAACGCTCAGTAAAACGTTGATTTGGGGCTTAATAAACTTCTCTTTCATATCCGTTTGCCTCCTTTCACATATTGATAATTTGTGTCACGCCGATTCTGTCTTCAAGTTACAGGCCCCGTTCCTCCGCGTGGCGGAGCATGTGGCTGTAGCTCATGCGGGCGCATTCCGGATCCGCCCTGTTGACCAGGAGGAACATGGGAACGCTCAGCATCAAAAGATTCATGTGTTCCAGCAAAAGGCTCGGCTTGTCGGGTCTCTTGAAACGGTACATGGTTTGCGGCATGATCAGCGGGATCGCGTCCTTGGCCGATAACAGCGAGATGGAATTCTCCTCTCCCTGCTCCAAAAAGCAGATTCCCGCCAGGGGAACTTTTCTGTTGAGGTTGATTCCGTCCTTTCCGCACCATGGCGTGCCGTAGGCATACCAGCGTCCGTCACGGAATCGGAGAGCGGGCTTGTCGTCGTTGATCACGACCGCCTCGTCTCCAAAGATTTGTTGCCACAGCTTTGTGTGGGTGGTTTTACCGACTCCGCTGGGTCCCGAGAACAGATACGCCCGACCGTCGTAGGCCACGGCGGAAGCGTGGAGCATCATGCCCTCGTGATACAGCAGATTCGCGTAGAAGTCCGCGCCCGATTCCATATAGCAGTACAGATCGTAGGGCGCGCCCTTCCAGGCGTTGGGACGGAAGTTTGATTCGCGGATCACAATATCCGGCTCCTCATCCCCATCCCACAGGTAGTCCCGAACGCGGGGAGCCAATCCTCCGATATCGGGTACTTCCGTAATTAATTCCGCAATTTTGCAGAGCATCCCGGAGACGCTTACTGAGCAGTCTTGGGAGTGGAGGAGATCACGACACCGGCCTTGGTCACGAAGCGGACGTAGATGGTCAGGTTCTCGTGGCCCTCCAGGGCAACGTAAGCCTTGATGCTGCACTTATCCAGAATGGAAGCGCTGACAGCGGCGTCGTTCAGGTGAGCGATCTGAGTGACGGTCTCGCCGTTCTCGGTCCAGGTTGCGACGACCTCAATGTGGAAGCTGGAGGAAGCCTGGTCGATCAGGAGGTTCTGCTTCACGTAGGAGGAACCGCTGATATCGAACTGGACACCCAGAGTGCCCTCCTCGAACTCACCCTCCTCGATGCCAATGCCCAGCTCGGCGAACACGAACGCGCCGTTGCC
>JAGAIH010000414.1 GCA_017626655.1 Clostridia bacterium
AGGTTCTGGAAGTCACTCGCGCCAACCACTAATCTGATTCAACATACAGGGGAAGGAAAGGACGCCCCACAATCGGCTGCACAACGCGAGCCGCGGCGGCCTTCCTTCCCTTTGTCATAATTCGTAATTCGTAATTCGTAATGAGGGAACGGGCAGACCATAACAATTACGAATTACGAATTGCGAATTGCGAATTTCAAACTCCAAACTCCGAATTCCAACATAGAAAGGAACCCATCATGTCCAACTACAACGTCAACTACCGCCATAACCCCATCGAGCCTCCCGAGCCCGAGCGGGAGCCCCAAAACGATAGCGATAAGCTGGAGGCAGGCGACATCAAGGCCGCCTCTCCCGCCCTGCGCTGGCTGGATAATTTCTGGTACCACAACAAGTGGACCGTCATCGTGGTGGCCTTCTTCGTGACGGTGGCCGTGGTGGGCCTTGTCCAGATGGTCAACCGCCCCAGGTACGATACCTCGGTCTGCCTGGCCTCTCCCTACAAGATGAACAAGGAGGAGCGGGCGGCTATGGAGGACTTGTTCGAGCGCATCTGCCCCGAGGACTTCAACGGCAACGGGGAGAAGCTGGTCAATGTGGTGGAGTACCAGATCTACTCCGAGGAGGAATTCGAGTCCGAGGCCGACCGCTACGAGGCCATGACCGACGAGTATGGCAACCCCGACCAGTTCCAGATCAACCGCAAGTTCAACTCCGACGAGTACAAGAACTTCTCCAACTTCACCATGACGGGGGAGACCTCGGTCTACATCCTCAGCCCCTATCTCTATGGCATCCTCCGCGACGCCGACCGCCTCAAGCCCCTCTCGGAGGTCTACACAGACGGCGATCTCCCGACGGGCGCCCTGTCCGACGGCTTCGGCATCGCCCTGAAGGATACCGACTTCTACAAGTACAACCCCGCCGCCCGGATCTACCCCGAGAACGCCATCCTCTGCCTCCATAAGCCCACCATCTCGGGACGGAGCAAGAACGAGGCCCGCTACGCCGAGGATATGGCGTTCTTCAAGGCCATAGCGGATTTTGAGGTTCGGGAATGACCCACACCGATCAATACTCGAAAAGGAACCCACCCCCATGAGATCCAAATTCACCGCCACGGTCATGCTCTTCTCCACCGCCATCATCTGGGGCTTCGCCTTCGTGGCCCAGGTGCTGGGGAGCGACCATGTGGAGCCCTTCACCTTCAACGGCATCCGCTTCATGCTGGGCGCCGCCTCCCTCATCCCCGTCTACTGCATCTTTGAAAAAGAGAACGGCCTGACCCCTGTTAAGAAGAAGCAACGCCACAAGCACACCGCCCTGGGCGCTGTCTGCGGCGGCCTCTGCCTATTCATCGCCTCGGCACTTCAGCAGTTCGGCGCCACCATGACCCGCGACCCCGGCAAGGCGGGCTTCATCACGGGCTTGTATACCGTCCTCACCCCCGTGTTCTACTTTCTGATCTTCCGCAAGAAGTCGGGCTGGAATATCTGGCTGGGGTGCGTCCTCGCCACCGTGGGACTCTACCTCCTCTGCCTGCGCCCGGGGGAGGCCTTCTCCTTCGGCATCGGGGAGCTGGTCATCCTCATCGGCGCCTTCTTCTGGGCGGGTCACATCCTCATCGTGGACCTTTTCATCGCCCGTGTCTCCCCCCTGCGCTTCTCGTCGTGGCAGTTCTTTATCAGCGGAGCCTTGGGACTGATCGCGGGGGTGATCTTCGAGGATATCACCTGGAGCGGCGTGTGGAACGCCAAGTGGGCCATCCTCTTTTGCGGGATTCTGTCGGTGGGGGTAGCCTATACCCTCCAGGTCCTGGCCCAGAAGCGCTCCGACCCCACCTACGCCGCCATCATCTTCTCCACCGAGTCGGTCTTCGCCGCCATCGGCGGGATCCTCTGGAACCTCGCCACCCCCGAGCATCTCCACGTGGATCAGGAGATCTTGCCCATCGGGTATGTGGGGTGCCTCATCATCTTCGCAGGGATCGTCTTGTCGCAGTTGAATTTTTCCAAAAAGAAGCAGGCGTGAAGCCCTGACCGAAAGGAGCCTCCCATGCAGGATCTGATCCCCACTAAAGCCCTTCACTTCATCGGCAACGGCCGCGTAGCCATGGCCGGTGAGGGCGCGGATATCGTCCAGCTTTTCGCCCCCTGCTACTCCCTCCCGAGCGTTCTGACCCTCCGCCTCACTGACCCTGCAATTACCACCCAAAGCTACCGCATCAGCGGCTCGGCGGGCTATGTCACCAAGCTCACCCGAAACGGCACCCCCATTGGGGAGATCACTGACTACACCTACCCCACTTTCCCGGTGTTCATCCGCCGTCTGCACCTTGAACATCCCCTGACCTTCCGGTTAGAATCTCCTTTCCATGCTGTTAATACCGACAGTATCTATGGCGGCTGCGCCAAAGCCCGCCTCTTCGAGGTCCCCGACGGCACCGTGGTTTTCTCCAAGTCCAAGACCGATAAGGAGACATATTGCCAGCTTCTCCTCTCGCCCAACTGCACCGTGGAGGAGGGAAGTGTGACTTTCCCATCTGGTGATTCGCAACTCCTTTTTGTGGGAGGAAACTACGGGAAGAACGGAGCAGGGAGCTTTGCGTCTTGTATGCACCTGTCAGAGATCGTAATGGATGTTGATCTTGGAAAGGTATACGCCGACTTTCTTACCCATTGGAAGAAAATATTCAGTGCCATCAAAATAAATTTCCCCGCTCTCAATTCCATCCCCAACGCCGACGAGCTGATGGAATCCGTTGCCGCCGCCCTCATCACCCAGACATCATGGGAGGGCGGAGTCATCGCGGGAGCCTTCTATCACCTGGCCTACGGGCGGGATATGTACGGCGTTTTCCGCGGCTACATGGCCCTGGGACTTCATGACTACGCCCGCCGCATGGTGGACTATATGTGCGACATCTACCGCGAGAAGGGCTTCATGCCCAACGCCTCGGGCATGGGGATGTCCTGCTCCCACCGCCATGAGAACGACGAGGTGGAGCAGACGGGCTACTACCTCATGGAGCTGTTGGACTACGCCGAGCAGACAGGGGACGCGGATTTCCTCCGCGACCGCATGGACTACGCCACGTACCTCTTGAACGCCCAGGAACGCCATCTGAAAAACGGCATGATCCCCTTCAACGGCGATGAGACCTACATAGCGGGAGGCCTCTTCCCCCGTAGCGGCATCGACCACGGCTCCATGGAGGCCACCGCCCTCTACATCGGCTCGGCCACCCGCCTGCTGGATGCCTGCCAGCGGTACGGCCTAATGACCCCCGCCGAGATCGTCGCACACCGCGTCAAGGTCACCGACGCCCGCAACCGCTTCACCGAGAACTTCACCGATGGGGATACCGTCTATATCAATAACCCCCACCGCGCCGAGGTGGGTGACACCCCCGCCTACCGCCACGGTGTCTGCCACCGCTGTAGCCTCATGACCAACCTCCTCTGCGCCCCCGAGGGCGGCTACCTCTGCCCCGCTTGCTACGGCAAAGCCCCCGCCCCCGTGACCACTCAGCGGTACAGCACCGACTGCGCCCTCTGGATGGCGGTCTTCGCGGGCTGTACCCTCCTCCCCGCAAGCACCCTCAAAGCCGCCCTTACCCGCTCGGTGGAGTCCATCCGCAACAGCGGCTACGGCGAGACCGATCCCGCAAACACCGTGGGCTACGAGTACGGCGTCATCCTCTACACCCTGGCCCGCCTCCTCCCCGCCACCGATCTGCCCGCCTACCGCGACCTGCTGGACGAGCTTCTCGCCGACCGCGTAGAGGGAGCCGTCTGGACGGAATACTACCGAAACGGTAGTCCCTCCCCCGCCTCCTGCCCCTACCGACCCTGGGAGAGCGCCATCAATCTGTGCGGTATCCTGGCCTACCTCAAAAAGGCCGAGAAGGCCTGATCCCACAACCAATCACCGCAGAAAGGAATTCACCATGTCCCACATCTACACCTCCGTGGATCAGCTCATCGGCCACACCCCCCTTCTGGAGCTGACCCACATTGAAAAGGAATACAACCTCCCCGCCCGCCTCATCGCCAAGGTGGAGTCCTTCAACCCCGCCGGGTCTGTCAAGGATCGTGTGGCTCTGTCCATGATCGAGACCGCCGAGGCCGAGGGGAAGCTCTCGCCCGGGTCGGTGATCATTGAGCCTACCTCGGGCAATACGGGCATCGGGCTTTGCGCCGTGGCCGCCGCCAGGGGTTACCACGCCATTATTGTGATGCCCGACACCATGTCGGTGGAGCGGCAGATGCTCATGAAGGCCTACGGAGCCGAGCTGATCCTCACCGACGGCGCGGGAGGGATGGCCGCCGCCATCGCCAAGGCCGACGAGCTGGCCGCCGAGATCCCCAACGCCATTGTGGCGGGGCAGTTTATCAACCCCGCCAACCCCGCCGCCCACGAGGCCACCCCGGGTCCCGAGATCTGGGAAGACACCGACGGGGAGGTGGATATTTTCGTC
>JAGAIH010000415.1 GCA_017626655.1 Clostridia bacterium
CTTGTATGTAGACTTTAAAAATTACAGCTTTGGGGTCGCATAATTACAGACTTTAACATTATAGCACAAAAAAGTCAATTGCGCAATAGACGAATGGAGGTACGGCGCATTTTCGGCATACGTGTCTCAAATTGTTTACATTTTCGGGGGGGAGATATGTTGACAGAGATTTGCGCTTATGATACAATGGTGACGTAAGGATGATATGCTATGCCCGAGGCCCTTGAAAGGAGGCTGTCTGTGAAAAAGATCCGTTTTCTGATTCTGCTGGCGGTCCTGCTCTTACCGATCTCCGTATGCGGCTGTCAGATCAACCGAGCGACCTTGACGTTTACCGTTTCGGACGCGACCATACAGGACACCCCCTACTCCGTAGGGCGCCAGGCCTCGATCAAGGTGGTGACCACCTGCGAGGGTGGGATCCTGTATGACTCCCACTATCCCCACGGCATCGAGGGCGGCCACCCTACCTTGATCCTGCCGGATGGGACTGCTATCGAAGGAGTGTGTGATACCACCGCCGCTGTAACCAAGCTGTTCATGAGAAAGGGCGACACCGTGGAGTATTGGTGGAGCTTTGACGTGCCCGAGGACCTTGAGGCGGGAGCTTATACCGTGACCGTGGCATGGTTCGGCTCGGAGCAGACCGTGGAGGGGGTGGAGTTCGTTATGACTCAGCCTATAGATATTCCCTCGCAATCCGAATGATCTTTCCCCGCTTGCCAAACGGCAGGCGGGGGCTTTTCCTTTTTCGTCAAACCGCCGAAAAACACCTCACTGCCTTGACAGATCTTCCCCCTCCGTGTTATAATGGAGTATCAAAGAAAAACTCACTTTTTTGGAGGACACCATGAAACTGACCCGTATCCTCGCGGCTCTCCTGGCCCTGCTCATGCTGGTCGGCAGCTTTGCCGCCTGCGGAGGCCCCGTGGAGGAGCCCGACACCACCGCCCCCGACGGCACCGACGCCGTCACCGAGACCGAGGGCGATACCGAGCTCACCGACGATCTGCCCGACGACCTGGACTACGAGGAGGACGAGATCGTCATCCTCAGCCGCTACCGCGAGGGCTGGACCTCGGGGGAGATCGCCGTGAAGGAGCTGATCTCCGAGCCCGTCAACGACGCCGTCTTTGAGCGCAACAAGGCCGTGGAGGAGCGTCTGAACGTCAAGATCAACAGCATCGAGGAGATCACCGACGACGCCTACGTCATCACCACCAAGGCCTCCACCGCCGTCCACGCGGGTACCCATGAGTACGATATCATCGCCTCGGCCTGCTACGTAGGCGTCAACGAGTCCATCAACGGCACCTTCGCCGATATGCGGAAGTCCCTGTACCTGGACTTCGACAAGCCTTGGTGGTCTCAGGGCTTCAACGAGGTGGTGGAGTACCAGGGCGCCCAGTTCTGCGGGCTCAGCGCGGCCCTGCTCTCCCAGTACCGCTTCGCCTTCGTGACCCTGTTCAATAAGGACCTCTTCACCGAGGCGAACCAGCCCTTCCTCTACGAGGCCGTGGAGAACGGCAGCTGGACCCTGGATCAGCAGATCTCCCTCGTCCCCCTGTTCCACCGCGACAACGGCAACGGCGAGCAGGACGAGCAGGGCGACGTCTACGGCCTGGTCTCCTGCGACTACGTCAGCACCGATCCCTACTGGAGCTCCTGCATGGTGGACATCATCAAGAAGGACGAGAACGGGGACTATACCATGGTCTTCGACTCGGGCAAGCTCCACGACGTGGCCGAGAAGGTCCTCCGCCTCTTCTACGAGGTCGAGGACGGCACATACGACTACAAGATGGAGACCATGAACACCGAGCAGGACAAGATCCGCGAGATGTTCGCCAGGGGCGGCGCCGCCATGGCCACCGTCCGTATCCTGGAGCTGGAATACGATTCCATCCGCGGTATGGAGCAGCAGTTCGGCGTGGTGCCCATGCCCAAGTTCGACGAGGTGCAGACCGAGTACCGCACCCTGCTCCACGATCAGTTCACCGTCTTCTCCATCCTGACCAC
>JAGAIH010000416.1 GCA_017626655.1 Clostridia bacterium
CGCAGCCCTTACGTTAGTCAAATACTTCGAACTTTACTACAATTCTGATCGTCTTCATTCGGGTATCGGTTACTTGACTCCCAATGAATTCTTTCAAAATTTAACTTCTTAATTTGTCCATTTTTCTTGACAAGTTTCGATGAGAGCGGCGGCGCGCGTTATCTTGTATCTTTGTATCTTGTATCTTTGTCAGTATCTTTCCCAGTGATACACGCCCTTCTCGTCCTTCTGGTCAATGGCCTTGAACACGTAGTACATGGGCTTGGGCGCGTCCATACCGTGACCCTCCTTCTTTCTCCGCCACAGACCCAGGTTCAGACCGAATTCAAAGGCGTTATCGTGGTGGGAGTGGAGGATGAAGGAATCGATCTCGGGGATCTCCATGATCTTGCGGTAGGCGCGGCCGTAGGCGCAGGCCTGGAGGATCTCGCTCTCGGGAGTCCAATGGGAATTGAAGCCCTGCTCCGACAGGATGATGCGGCGGCGCTCACCGTTCAGCAGGAACTCGGGACGGTGGATGAACCGCGCCAGCACCTCCAGGTTCTTGAAGGTGATGATGGGGGCGTCGTCGTCGGGGGTGGCCAGCTTGTCGTTCCAGAAATCGGGGTAGTTGAGATCCTCGGGGTAGGGATGGTGGGCGATGTGCCAGGGGATCTGCCCCTGCTCGGCGGCCAGCTGGTTGAGGTAGACCAGCATATCGCGGGTCTTGTAGTAGCGCAGGGGCTGATTCTCGTCCATGGCGGCGGTCCAGAAGTGGTCGATGGAGACGAAGACCCGCATATGGGCGTAGATGGAGGCGGCGGTCTGCCAGGTCACGCGGAGAGCCGTGGCGTACTCGGTCACGTACTCCTCCATGGTCATCTCCCCCGAATTGGCCCAGATGTAGCCCGCGTCCACCTCGTTGCTCACGATCATGCCCACCACACGGCCGTAGGCCATATCCTCGCGGGTGTAGCGGTCGGTCAGGAAGGCGATGAAGGCGCGGTAGTAGGCGAGGCCCTCCTCAGTGACCAGGTTGAAGGCCGAGATGAGGCCTGTGCCGTCGTCGGCCTTACCCGTGTAGGCGGGATGCTTGATGATATCCCAGAAGGCGGGGTCGATGTCGCACCGCCAATGGGGAGAATTGAGCAGAATGAAGGAGATCACACAGCCGATCTCGGTCAGGCCCACGAAGGTATCGTCCATCTTCTCCACGTGGGACTTGCGGAAGTAGAACACCCGCCCGTCATGCTCGAACTCGATGGTGTTGCCCTCCTCGTAGGCGGGCATGAGGAAATCGCCTTCGTTGACGTTGATGGCGGAATGGCGCACCCCCAGCTCCTTGGCGTCCTTGTAGTCCACCACCTGCAAGCCCTTCTTGGTGTCTACCACAGGGTAGGGGAAATCCCGCTCGGCGGCGGTGATGGCCTCCACGTACTGCTTGCCCTCCAGCAGCTCGTCGTCTACCTGCACCCCGTAGGACAGGCACACGCCGTCACGGCCGCAGGCAAAGCGGGGGACGGTCAGAGTATCGCCCTCCGCGGCGGGGGTCAGAGCGGTCAGGGGCTCCACCTCCTCGGCCAGGATGGGGGAGAAGGGAATGACCGTCACCTCGGCGTCGGCGGGGATGGGGGTATCGAGCAGGATACGGATGGTATCGGCGGTTGCAATGATGCGGTTTATCGTCATAATGGTGTCCGTCCTTTTTCAGAGTATTGGCAGTATTCGCCACCATCATTATAAGGCATTTTTCCAAAAAAGTCAATCAAAATGCCATATATTTTATGATGTTTTCTAAATGTTTTCAATTCCGTCACCAAAATCACCGCCTGCTTGTGGTATAATAAGCTGAAAATCTATGTGGAAAGGTAAGACTCCACCATGAAACATCCGAGAAAGCTCACCACCCGCGCCGCCGCTCTCCTTCTGGCCCTCCTTCTGACGGGCACAGCGGGACTGACGGCCTGTGACAAGGGAAACCATCCCTCCGATACAGACCCCTCCGATACTTCCGTGGATTCCACCGAAAACGGCGGCGATCTGACCCTCCCCGACGGTACGTCCCCCGCCGATCCCGAGTCGCCCACAGGCCCCGCCGAGACCGACGCCCCCGTCACCCCCGAGGTCCCCGACTCCCTGATCGGTGACGGCTCCGCCGCCGTGGGCATCTACCCCGCCTTCTCGGAGGTCGGTGGCTACTACACCTCCCGCGCCAAGACCGTGGAGATCACCGCTCCCGAGGGCTATACCGTCCGCTACACCACCGACGGATCCGTCCCCACCAAGCGCTCCGCCGAGTATACGGAGGCCATCGAGATCACCGCCGACAAGGGGGAGGGCACGACCATCCGCGCCGCCTGCTTTGACGCCGACGGTAAGCTGACGGGCCAGGTCATCACCCACACCTACATCTCGGCCAAGACCGAGGGAGGCCTTCATTACACCGTCATGCTCTCCTGTGACGAGGACGATCTGCATGATATGTACGCCGATATCCACGAAAAGATCGAGCGGGCCGCCCACGCCGAGATCCTGGCCCCCGACGGCACCCGCATCATCTCCCAGGACGTGGGCCTCCGCCTCTTCGGCGGCTCCTCCCGCGCCCTGTCCCAGAAGTCCTTCAAGATCATCGCCCGCAAGGACGGCTACTTTGGTGAGGACACCCCCTACGTGGGTCTGGGCACCTTCACCTACCCCTTCTTCCCCGAGCGCACCGTCATTTCGGGCAAGAACGCAGGGAAGGTCCTGGAGAAGTACGACGGCCTCATCCTCCGCAACGGCGGTAACGACGCCCTCCTGTCCACCGCCGCCGACCCCGACCGCCCCACCCTCCTCCGCGACGGCATTTCCAACGAGTTCATCGCCAAGTATGCCCCGAGCGTCCAGATGTCCTACGCCCACTTCGCCGTGGTCTACCTCAACGGCGAGTACTACGGCATTCTGGAGCTGCGCGAGAACCAGAACGAGGACTATATCAAGCGGCTCTATGGCGTGGACGATAACGACGTGGTGGTGGTGAAGTCCGAGCTGGATACCACCCGCGCCTGCGGAGATCACAGGAACGGCGGAGAATGCCGCTTCTGCGGCTCCTGGTTCTTCTACGAGACCGACTCCGAGGCCGCCACCCAGCAGGAGATGAAGGACTGGATCGCCCTCTGTAAGAAGGCCGCAGGGGCCGTTGACGCAAGCGAGGCCGAGTACCGCAAGATCTTTGCCGAGGTGGAGTCCAAGCTGGACCTCCGCAACGCCCTGGAATACATGGCCGCCGCCTGCTACCTCTGCAACACCGACTGGCCCCACAACAACCTCCGCGTCTGGCGCTACACCGGCGCGCCCATGGAGGGTGTCTCCATCACCGACGGAAAATGGCGCTTCGCCACCCGCGTCATGGATTTCACCATGAACCTCTTCAGCGGAGACCACCACCTCCCCGAGATCGACACCCGCCACACTGTGGATATGTTCGCCTGGGTGCTGTCCAACTACGTGGATGGCTACGGCGACAGCCAGCAGTACAACGACGCCCTCTACCTCCAGGGTCTCTTTGCTTTCCTCATGCGGGACGACACCTTCCGCGCCGACTTCGCCGAGCTCTGCCGCACCCTGGCCTCGGAGGAAGCCACCGCTTACCTGAAAGCCCTCTATGAGGATGCCTATAACCAGGTGAACCCCATCATGGGCGACCACATCAGCCGCTGGAGCGACTACGCCCACGGCATGATCCGTGACACCCGCAGCTGGAAGCGGGCCGCCCAAAGGATCGAGAGCTTCATCGAGGCCAGACCCGCCCAGTTCCTCAAGCACTTGGATAAGATGCTGGCTATGTACGAATAAACCGTCTCACCTGTAGGGACCGGCGTCCCCGGCGGTCCGCGGATCACACGGATCCGACAACAAACCTCGGTTTGTCGGCGGCTACGATCATTCGTCGATCTCTCAAAACCATTCCCGAAAGGAGCCTCCCATGGGCGCATGGAACGTCAGCATCACGGGCAACGATACCGCCCAAGACCTGAAATACGAATACCAGGCCGCCTTCTACTACTACGACGTGGAGACCGCCCTGGAGAAGCTGGACGCCTACGTCCGCACCCACATCTGCCGCGAGTCCGACGAGGAGGAGTGGTGCAACTACTACTACTCCCTGGCAGACTTCATGTGGCGCAAGGGCATCCTCACCGACGCCGTCCGCGACCGCGCCGTCCGCATGATCGACAAGGGCTTCGGCCTGGAGCTGTGGGCGGAGGACGAGAAGACCCTGAAAAAGCGGGAGAAGGCGCTGGCCGAGTTCCGCGAGAAGCTCCTGTCCCCCCAAGGGGAGAAAAAGAAGATCCGGGTCAAGCTGTATCTGGAGTCGGTCTTCGAGGTGGGAGACGTGGTGGCCTTTCGGCTGAAGACTGCCGACAAGCCCTATATCCCCGAAATGTACGGAAAAAAGACCCACTTCGACGAGGCCTTCTTCAAGGCCTGCGACGGCAAATACGTCGTGATGCGGAAGGCCAAGGACGACATCTCCTACCGCTCCAAGGTGGTCCCCGAGGTGGCCGACCATTGGATCATTTTCCAGCTGTACGGCAAGATCTTCGACGAGATCCCCACTATGGAGGAGCTTTCCTCGGTGGGCTGGGCCCATAGCGAGGACGGAAACGGCTTCTTCTTTTGCGAGAGCAGCCTGTACTACTTCAAAAAGCGGGACTTTCAGATCATCGGGCATGACCGAAGGCCGGTCATGGTCCCCCGCCGGTGCAACAGCAGCATCTTCTTCTCGGTCAACGTCCCCTGCTCCAACGCGGATACCTCCCTCATCGAGGCCATCACCCTGGCAGAGACGCCGGAGAAGCCCCCAAAAAGATCCTTCTTGGATTTTCTGAAACCCAAAAAGCACACCTGAAAGGATAACGGTCATGAATCAACAAAAGCTGTCCTACGCCGCCTACCTCGATAAGATCTACGGTTGCTTCCTGGGCAAGACCGTCATCGGCACCCTGGGCGCCCCCTACGAGGGCATTAAGATGCCCCTGGAGCTGCCCTTCAAACCCGAGATGGTCAATACCATGCTCCCCAACGACGACCTGGACCTCCAGGTCCTCTGGCTGGACGTAGCCGAGCAGTACGGCCCCGACTTTACCTCGGATCAGCTCCTCCACCGCTTCGTGAACTTCTGCGACTACTCCCCCGGTGAGTACGCCGTCATGCGGAAGAACTGGACGAGAGGCATCCACGCCCCCGCCTCGGGCGCGTTCAGTAACGACTTCTACATCAGCGGCATGGGCTGTCCCATCCGCTCCGAGATCTGGGCCTGCCTCGCTCCTCTCGATCCGTGGAAGGCCGCCGAATTCGCCACCCGCGACGGCGTGCTGGACCACTGGGGCGACTCGGTCCAGGGCGAGCGCTTCTTCGCCGCCCTGGAGTCCGCCGCTTTTGGTGTGGACGAGACCAACTGCGACATCTACGCCCTGATCGACGTGGGCCTGTCGGTGGTCAAGCCCGACAGCCGATTCTACGAGCTGGTCACCGATACCGTGGCCTGGTGCCGTCAGTACGACGACGTCAAGCGCATCCTCCGCAAGATCCTCCACAAGTACGGCCACCCCGACTGCACCAATCTCTTCCAGAATATCGGCATCACCCTGGCCGCCCTCTTGAAGGGCAACCTGGACGAGATCAAGACGGGTATGGACGCCCTGAACTGCGGCTTTGACACCGATTGCACCTGTGCCACCGCAGGAGCGGTCATCGGCATCATCCGCGGGGCCAAGTCCCTGGAGGCCGAGTACGGCTGGGGGGATATCAAGTTCGTGCTGGGAGTGAGATCCGACCGCCGCAGCGACAGCGTCTTCGATTTCTCCGAGGATATCGCCCTACTGGGTAAGAGCTGGAATCCCGACCTCATCGAGGGCGGTGAGGTGAAGGAATACGCCTACCAAGCCCCCGACCCCGTCAAGGTCTGGGTCAACTATCCCACATTCCCCGACGGCCGGCCCGACTGCTCCATCGCCCTGGGGGAGACCAAAACCGTCCAGATCTGCCTCGGCGCCCCCGCCCTCACGGGGGAGACCCTGACCTATACCCTCAAGGGCCTCTGCGTGGATCTGAGCGGCGCCCTCACCTTCGCGCCCAACACCGTGGCCGATATTCCCGTGACGGTCACCCTCCCCGCCGACCTGCCCACCCTCCCCGAGACCAACCTCTATACCCTCTCCTACAGCGTAGGAGGGAAGGACTACACCTACACCTTCGGCCTCTGCGGCGCTACCCCCTGGAAGGCTGTCGGCCCCATCTGGCGCACCGACCCCGTCTGCACCACCGAAAAGCTCCAAAAGGTCCCCAACTACTGGTACCTCATGGACCCCGGCTACCGCTACAAGGGGGACTCCACCGATATCGTCCGCCGCTTCCACCTCAACATGGCGGCGGATACCGCCACCCCCTACCTCTCGGCCGAGGAGCTGTACGCTCCCCTGGACCCCGCCGCCGATACCAAGTATGAGGAGACCCTCTTCTCCCAGCGTGAGGATAGCTTCCGTTTGGACGATATTTACGGGTTTTCCGCCCCCTCGGTCTGCTACCTGGTCCGCGAGCTGATCTCCCCTGTAGACGAGACGGTCTGCGTCCAGATGGGCCATTCGTCCCCCTTCGCTCTGTATATCAACGGCGAGCTGGTCTTCGAGCGGGACACCTGCGACACCTGGGACGCCGAGAACGTCCACGTGCAAAATATTCACATCCGCGAGGGCGTGAATACCGTGGTTCTCCGCCTGACACGGGTCAACGCCGACGCGAAATACAACTTGATCTTCTCCTACGGAGCCACCTGCGCCACCCATATCACCCACTACGGCTCGGTCAATCCCCTGTGCTTCAAGAAGCCTTGATGGACAACGCAAAAAGCTGATTTTGCATACATAAATGTATAATTGAATAATTGTAACATTTACCACAAAAGAGGCGAAAAAGTTTTCGCCTCTTTGATTTATATTGACAGTTGCAAAACCGAGGCACTTATGCTATAATGTTACCATGCATTTTTATGCAGAATATTCATTACCGCAAGGAGTAAGATCATGAAAAAGTTTCTTTCCGTTATCCTCGCTCTGGTGATGGTGCTGTCTCTGGCCGCTATGTTTGTTGGCTGTGACAAGGAGCCTGCCGGCGAGAACGAGACCACCGCAGGCGCTACCGATGCCGCCACCGATGCAGGCACCACCGCCCCCGACGAGACCGAGAAGCCTGTTCTGAAGATGGGCACCAACGCCTACTTCCAGCCCTACGAGTTCTACGAGGGTGAGAAGATCGTCGGTATCGACGCCGAGATCGCCGCCGCCATCGCCGAGAAGCTGGGCATGACCCTGGAGATCGTGGACATGGAGTTTGACTCCATCCTGACCGCCGTCAACGAGGGCTCCGTGGACTTCGGTATGGCCGGTATGACCATCACCGAGGACCGCCTCCTGGAGGTCGACTTCTCCATCAGCTACGCCAACGGTGTCCAGTCCATCATCGTCAAGAACGATTCCCCCATCGCTACTGCCGACGATCTTTCCGCTGAGGGCGCAACCTACAAGGTAGGCGTGCAGCTGGGTACCACCGGTGATATCTACGCTACCGACGATTTCGGTTCTGACCGCGTCACGACCTACAGCAACGGTAACGAGGCTGTTCTGGCTCTGGCCGGTGGCTCTGTGGATTGCGTCATC
>JAGAIH010000417.1 GCA_017626655.1 Clostridia bacterium
CCTGGAGCGTATGCAGATCATCCGCGACCTGCGCCTGGGGGTGTTCGACGTGCTGGTGGGCATCAACCTGCTCCGCGAGGGCCTGGACATCCCCGAGGTATCCCTGGTGGCCATCCTGGACGCCGACAAGGAGGGCTTCCTGCGCGCCGAGCGGTCCCTGATCCAGACCATCGGCCGCGCCGCCCGAAACGAAAACGGCACCGTCATCATGTATGCCGACACGGTCACCCACTCCATGGAGGTGGCCATAAACGAGACCGCCCGCCGCCGCGCCATTCAGGACGCCTACAACAAGGCCCACGGCATCACCCCGAGGACCGTCATCAAGGACGTCCGCGACGTCATCGAGATCGGCGCGAAGGAGGAGGACACCCGCCACAAGCGCAAGGGTACGGGCATCGACGCGGTGGAGGATACCGCGCCCAAGAAGCGCAAGATGTCCGCTAAGGACAGAGAGGCTCTCATTGAAAAGCTGACCCGTGAGATGAAACAAGCCGCCAAGGAGCTGGAGTTCGAGAAGGCGGCGTTCATCCGCGACGAGATCGCCAGGATCAAGGCGGGGAAATGAAAGGAGCGACTATGAAAAAACTACGCGTCCATCTGTTCAACACCATTCTGTGGTATATCGTCTCAGCCATGTGGACGGTCACCCTTGTTTTCCGTGTCACCGCCGAGGAAAAGGCATGGGTCCTCATCGGTATCACCTGCTTTACCCTGCTGGCCTCATTGGCCTGCGCCATCATCAATCATTGCAACTATCTGAAGGCCAAGAGATCCCCCGAGGATCATGAGGGCGATCAGACATAAAGACGGATACGGGAGGATTGTTTGCAAATTGGGTTTTATCGAACTGTTTGACGGAACAGATTAGTATGTTTCTCGGTGGCTACTCATCCGTCACGCCCTTCGGGCGTGCCACCTTCCCTCACAAGGGAAGGCTCATGCAGTGTGCTTCTCGTCAAACTAAAAGCCTTTATATATCAGTATGTTTTCGGTTTTAAGAGAACGAGAAACATACCACAAAAGCCTTCCCTTGTGAGGGAAGGTGGCACGCCGTAGGCGTGACGGATGAGTAGCCACCCTACCCAATTTTGATCTGTTCCGTCAGACCGACAAACCCAAATTTGAAGTTCTCCGCAAAAGCAAAGATCACATCAACAAAGGAGCCATACCCTATGAAGCACTACCTCATCCCCGAGTCCGGCCACTTCTACAAGGCCAATCTCCACACCCATACCACCGTTTCCGACGGCTGTAAGACCCCCGCCGAGATCAAGGAGATCTACAAGGCTCACGGCTACTCGGTGGTGGCCTTCACCGACCACGAGGTCATGGTGGACCACTCCGACCTGGACGACGAGGGCTTCCTCGCCATCACCTCCTACGAGGTGGACACAGGCGGTCCCGCCCTGTACGGGGACTTCGGTGAGCATCCCTGCTACCATCTGAATTTCTACGCCAAGACCCCCCACGAGACGGATTACCCCTGCCCCAATCCCCGCTATGTCTGGGGCAACGCCCGCGCCTACGCCGAGGCGCAGGACTACTACAAGGGGGACTACCAGCGGATCTACTCGGTGGAGGGACAGAACGATATGATCGCCAAGGCCCGCGCCAAGGGCTATCTGGTGAGCTACAACCACCCCAACTGGTCCAAGCAGTCCTACCCCGACTACATCGGCCTGGAGGGCATTACCGCTCTGGAGGTCTACAACACGGGCTGCGCCATAGGGGGCTGGACCCTGGACGAGAGCGACCACGTGCTGGACGATCTGCTCATGGCGGGCAAACGGGTCTACCCCGTAGCCACCGACGATAACCACGGAGTCAACGATATGTGCGGCGGCTGGGTGCGCTTCAAGGCTCCCGCACTGACCTATGACGCCATCATGACCGCCTACGAGCAGGGAGACTTCTACGCCTCCTGGGGTCCCGATATGGACGCTTTGTACATGGAGGACGGTGTCCTGAAGATGGACTTCCCCGCCGACTCCCGGGTCTGCCGCGTGGCCGTCCACTCCGCCTCCCGCTGGGCCGCCATTCGCTACGGAGAGGACATGACCCACGTTGAGGTGGACATGGCGGGCTTCTTCGGCGACATGGAGCGTCTGCGCTACCCCGCCGATCGGGGCTATTTCCGCGTGGTGGTGTTCGACGACAAGGGGCGCAGGGCCATTACCAGAGGGTATTTCCTGGATGAATTGAAGTAAAAATTGCAGTTTATCGGGGGAGCTGCCGCGTCCTTTGCCTTCTCCAGCGGAGAAGGGGGACCGCGAAGCGGTGGATGAGGAGAGCATTTGTAACCCAACTTACTGGGATTACAGTTATGTTCCTACAATTATATGGATAGATGCGTCGAAATGGTTGATACAGATGCATTTTCTTGGTTTCCAAGATTCGAAAAACGGTAGGATAGTTGGCCGCTCACCCGGAACGCTGGCCTACAAGTGCTCTCCTCATCCACCGCTCCGCGGTCCCCCTTCCCCGCTGGGGAAGGCTAATCAAGGCCGTTGCCAACCCACCGACAAACCCAAATTTAAGGAGCCACTATGAGCAACAAAAAACACCGCGGCGCCCACGGTCAGCGGGCCGAGCGCCGCGCCGCTGAGAAGAATCAGCCCGTCTTGAAAAACCCTGCCTCCGCCGAGCATCCCCGCCGCGTATTCCTGCGGAATTGGGTCTACATCTGGGCGACCCTGGGGGTGGTCATCGCCTGCATCGCCGTGATCACCCTGGTGGGTGTGCTGGGCTGGTGGGAGAACGTCTTCGCCTCCATCGTCACCATCCTGGTGGGGGCCTTCGGCTGTATGTGCCTCTACGATCTCGCCCTTCTCTTCACCGCCTGCGTCACCTTCGGCGCGGGCATGGTCAACGCGGGCAAGGACGAGAACGGTCATCAGATGATCTTCCACGCCTCCTCGGTCACCCGCCTGGAGATACGGGACAAGGCCGACAGAGCCCTGCCCGATGACGCTCCCCTGTACAAGGACGCCCAGATCGTCTTTATCATGGAGAGCGGGCGGGTCAACAGACGAGCCGTCAGCCGTCTGACCGCCAAGCAGTACGCCCGCGTCAAGGCCGCGCTGGAGGCGGAGAAGGGCTACCGAGCATGAGCCTGATCTCCCGTATCCAAATGGAGGCTTGGTGGAACGGCCAGCTTCCCGTCTACCAAAAAGCCTTGTCGGAAGGAGATCTTTCGATCATCCCCGACCTGTATTCGGTCTTCGGGAGCAGTCACGGGACCAAGAGCGAGGCTCACCACAAAAAGAAGGCCGCCGCCCTGCTCTGCGCCGCGCTGGATCTGCTGACCGACCGCGAGATCATGGCTTTTCTGGACCGCTTCGGCTACAGCACCCGCATGGAATGGTTCGTGGACTGGCGGGAGCAGAGACCTACCGACTTTCTGACCCCCGACATGACCCCCGCCGAGCGATTCTGGGTGCTGGTGCTGGCCACAGCCCATCCCTGCGGATTCCTGCGGGAGAAGGCGTTTTCCGCGCTGGCTCGGGAGGATGATCCACGGATCATTGGCATGGCGCTCCCGGGGCTGTGCGACCACGTGGGGCAGGTGCGAAGGGCCGCTGAGACGTTGTTGATTACCAAGCTGAAGACCGCTACCCCCGCCGAGCTGTGGGTGGCGGTCCCCTACGCCATCCCGGTTCTGAGGTCGGAGCATGCTAACCCGTGGGCCACTCATCCCGCCTCGGGGTTTGCGGCCTATATCCGCGCCTTGGGTGCCGCCGAGTGCCGCAGGGAGCTGGAAAAGGTCTTGACCGTAGGGAATATCCGCGAAAGGCGGTTCTGTCTGCGGGCGTTGGAATGCTCTGAGGACAACAAGGCGTTGCTTTTGGAGCGTCTGTCCCGTGAGGCTGATCCCAATTTGCGGCGGGAGATCTTTGCGCGGCTGACCGAGTGGAACGCCCATGATGATGGTATTCCCCATGCCGTCGCGGTCATGCTGGGCGATCCCTTCCCCCGTAACCGCTACGAGGGGCTTTTGTGGCTCTGTCTCCATTACCCCGAGCAGGCGGGAGAGGCGGTCACGGCCGCCCTCACCGATCCCCACGCCGCTGTCCGCGCCGTCGCCCAGGAATGGGCGGAGAAGCTGGATGCCAACTTCTCTGCCGCGGACTTCTACCGCGAAAGGCTGACCGCCTGCGCCGACCGTGACGCTTCCCTCCCCGCTCTCCTCTATGGGATCAGTGAGGTAGGAAACACCGCCGACTTGGAGCACGTCACCCCCTATCTGACCCATGACCGCGCCACCGTGGTCTCCGCCGCCATGACCGCGCTCTTACGGCTGACCCCTCATGAGGATATGGGATCGGTGTCCGCCACCCTGACCGAGGCTCTTCTCGATCCCCGCGCGGGGGTGGTGAAGACCGCCGCCCTGTTACTTTACAAGCTGGGCTGTCCCGACGGAGTGCGGGTGACCGAGATCATGGGGGAGACCGCCTCCGAGCTGACCCGTGTCCGCTGTCTGTCGGTGCTGTCCCGCGCCGGGAAATGGCGGCGGCTCATCGCCATCCTGACCGCCCTTACCCTGGGCGGAGATCACCTTACCCGCAAGGCAAACGCCATGCTGGGGCGGTGGATCCTGACCTGCAATTACTCCTTCGCCAAGCCCACGGCTGTTGAGGCCGCTGAGGTCGGGCGGCTGGTCAAGCTCTGCTCAAAGAGCGGAAGGATCCCCTCCGAGCAGACCAAGCAGCTCCTGTTTATTCTGCCAACACCGTAAAGGAACCGTTATCGAATATGCAAAAATCCATCATCATCAAGGGCGCCCGCGTCCACAACCTGAAGAATATCGACGTAGAGATCCCCCGCGACAAGCTGGTGGTC
>JAGAIH010000418.1 GCA_017626655.1 Clostridia bacterium
GAAGGTGCCGACCAGCTCCTGCGGCGGGAGGCGGATGAGGGTGGATCGTGTCACCGCCTCTTCCGTCAGACCACAGACCTATAAACCGCAATTTTCCATCTTTTCCTTTTGAATTCATCCCCCATATTTTAAACCCGTTCAATGATTGTTTAAACCCAATTCAATATGTCGACATAATCCCCTTTTTCCCTTGACTTTCCCGTCGGACTGTGTTATAATGGCAAAAGTCTGCGTATACGTAGGCAAAAAATATCATTTTGAGGAGAACAACATGAAGAAACTGCTTTTGATCGCGCTTCTCATGCTCGCTCTGGTGATCACCGCCGTGGCTTGTACCGAGACCCCCGAGGAACCCGGTACCTCCGCCGAGGACGTCACCACCGCCGAGACCCCTACCGAGGCTCCTACCGACGAGCCTTCCACCCCCGCTCCCGAGACCGATCCCGAGACCCCCGCTCCCGACACCGACGAGCCTGAGACACCCGCTCCCGAGACTGAGCCCGAGACTGAGCCCGAGACCGAGCCCGATCCCGCTGACCCCGTGCTCATGCTGGATCCCGAGGCGCTCAACACCCTGGCCGGCGCCGCCGCTCCCAACGTGAACCAGCTCGGCTCCACCGAGATCATCACCGATGGTAGCAAGACCTTCGTCCGTTGGACCGCTGCCGGCGGCGACCCCTATATCGCCATCCTTCCCCTGGGTAGCAGTGTCACTCTGCCCCAGTACATGGCCATTTCCTACCGCACCAACTCTGCCGTTGAGGGCCAGTTCTTTGTGGGCTCCGGCGCAGGCTGGACCGGTAGCGGCGACTCCTTCATGGTCACCTGGACCGAGGGCGACTGGAGCTTCGTCATCGTCGATCTGACCCAGACCGGCGTGACCTCCGTCACCGACGGCCTGCTGACCTACGCCCGCATGGACTTCTTCGCAGGTGACTCCGCCGAGGGCGATTACTTCGACGTGCAGTACGTCGGCTTCTTCAACACCGCCGAGTACGCCGCCGCTTACGACTTCGAGATGAACAAGGCTCCCATGTGGGATGCCGACAAGGCTGTGGTCGTCCACCAAAACTTCGACCAGTTCTTCCTGGGCGACGGTTCTCCCGACGACGCAACCAACAACAACCTCAACCTCTACCACGCCGTCAACATCCCCAACTGGGATAAGGTCGCGACTCTGCCCGACTTCAGCGTGGAGACCCTGACCTACTGGGGCTGGATGGCCCTGGCCGCTGAGACCGTCGGTACCTTCGGTTATCAGATCGACATGAACGCTCCCGTCTACGACGAGTCCTTCTACTTCACTCCCGAGCAGCCCGTCGTCGACGCCGCTATCAATATGGGCGGTAAGACCGGTACCCGTTACCTCATCCGCATCAACATCGCAGGCCTGGACGGCACCCATAACGTCCGCGTCCTGTACAAGGATGCCGAGGGCAACGAGGTCTGCCTCAACGAGATCACCGTGGAGCTTCCCGTCAAGCCCACCCACTACGATAACTACAACGTTCCCCAGGACGCCTGGACCGTCACCGGCCACTGCCCCGGCATCGTCGGTAAGGAGGGCCACGCCAACTCCGGCATGGTGGCCGCAGGCGGCGTCGAGTCCGGCGCGCTGATCCACCAGGGTGCTGTCGCGCTGGGTGAGATCGACCTGTCCAAGTATTCCAAGGTCGTCATCATGTGGGGCTGTGACAACTCCCCCGTGACCGTCGGTCACTACGAGAACAGCGCCAACAACCGCATCATGCTGGTCAGCGCTGACGTGGGCGGCACCGCTCCCGCTGAGGACACCATCATCGCAGGCGGCACCTACGAGCTGGGCGGCTGGGCTGTCCAGGCCTTCGAGATCGACCTGACCGAGGTGGACTACAACGGTCCCGTTTACCTCTGCATCGACACCCTGCCCGGCACCTTCGCCCTCTTCGCTTCCGTTGAGTTCATCGGCGCTGAGATCGACTACAGCCACCAGCACAGCTACGAGGCCGTGGTCACCGCTCCCACCTGCACCGAGGCAGGCTTCACCACCTACACCTGCTCCTGCGGTGACACCTACGTCGCTGACGAGGTGGCCGCTCTGGGTCACGATATCGTGGCCGATGCCGCCGTCGATGCCACCTGCACCGAGGCAGGTCTGACCGCCGGTGAGCATTGCTCCCGTTGCGATCACAAGGTCGCTCAGGAGGAGATCCCCGCCAAGGGCCACTCCTATGACGAGAACGGTATCTGTACTGTCTGCGACGATCAGATTGCCGTTAAGCCCGAGGTCGGCAAGGGCTACATCTTCGGAATGCTCCAGGGCAACCTGAACAAGGTCTACTACCTCAAGGGCGGCATGGACGGCTACTACATGGCCACCACCACCGATCCCGCCCAGGCTCTCTACGTCTTCATTGAGGAGACCGAGGGCGGCTACCACTTCTTCTGCATGGAGAAGGGTGTCAAGAAGTACATCAACATGGTCGTCAGCGGCACTCACGTCAACGGCCAGTACGCCTCCGCTCCCACCACCGTGTACCGCATCGACGAGGCCTCCAAGACCCTCATCGCCGTGGTCAATGGCTCCGACTACTGGTTCGGTACCCGTAACGACAAGACCTACACCACCATGGGTCCCTGCAAGACCTCCTACAAGGGCTTCTACGGCGAGTTCTACTTCGCTCACAGCCACGAGTTCGTGGAGGGCAAGTGCGCCTGCGGCGTGGAGCTGCCCCACGAGCACAGCTACGAGGCTGTGGTGACCGCTCCCACCTGCACCGAGGAGGGCTACACCACCTACACCTGTGAGTGCGGCGACACCTACGTGGACAACAAGGTAGACGCTCTGGGCCACACCTTCGTGGACGGCTTCTGCGCTTGCGGCGCGGCTGACCCCGACTACGAGGCTCACGTCCACAGCTACGAGGCTGTTGTGACCGCCCCCACCTGCACCGTCCCCGGCTTCACCACCTACACCTGCGCCTGCGGTGACACCTACACCGCCGACGAGACCGAGGTGGTTCCCCACGTGGACACCGATCTGGACATCACCTGCGACTTCGAGGGCTGCACCAAGCGCATTCTCCCCGCCGCTGATTCCGAGATCTCCCTGTTCACCGCCAACAAGATGATCATCGTCTCCCTCTCCTCCAGCTACTACATGCAGGGCGTCGTCACCGAGGTGACCGATGCCAAGAACGGTGTCTTCGTCATTCGTGACGAGGCCGGCGACACCATTCTGGTCCGTCTGCCCAAGAATGCCGAGGGCGCTTCCCACTCGACCTGGGAGCAGAAGATCGTCGTGGGCGATACCGTCCGCGTGTACGGTCAGCCCAAGCAGAACACCGGCAGCACCGCAGGCCAGAAGGCCAAGGTGGAGGGCGGTATTCTGACCATCGTTGCGTCTCACGACCACGTTTTCTCCGAGGCCACCTGCCTGGATAACGGCGTCTGCTTCTGCGGCAAGATCGGCACCCCCGCCCTGGGTCACGCCGACGAGGACGCAAACGGCCTTTGCGACCGTTGCGACTGGAACATGAACCTCAAGATCGAGACCGTGGTGACCCGCACCGATGACGGCAGTGCCGTGGTGGACGAGGCCAAGACCTCCTCCGTCTGGACCGGCACCGAGTTCATCGTTACCGTCAACAATGGAAGCTCCTCTCAGCTCTACACCACCGCCAAGGATCATATGCGCCTCTACAAGGGCAACGAGCTGGTCATCGCTTCGGTGAACGGCAAGGTCATGCAGACCGTGACCATCGTCACCACCAACGCGACCCAGATGGCCAACATGGAGAAGCTTTTGACCGGTCTCACCTACACCAAGGACGAGACCAAGTTCACCCTCACCATCGAGTATAACTCCGCCGAGGCTCTGACCATCAGCAACAGCGTTGCCACCATCCAGTTCAAGGCCTTCGAGATCGTCTACGAATAATATTCTCTTCCCTTTGGGGCGGCCGCGGTTGCGGTCGCTCCTTTTTTTTGTAAATTGGGGTTTATCGAACTGTTCGGCACGATGGCTCGGTTGCCAATGACCCATTGTAGGGAGCGACGCCCTCGTCGCTCCGCAACCTGAAAATTGCCCATATCTATTGTCAGATATATATGATTCGCCTTTAC
>JAGAIH010000419.1 GCA_017626655.1 Clostridia bacterium
AAAGTATTGATTTCAAACCCAAAGGAAGGACATAAAAAACCATGTTTATCAAAGAAACCGTCAAGGGTATGCGCGACATCCTCCCCGCCGAGATGGAGATCCGCGAGTACCTGCTGGCGAAGCTCAAGTATATGTACACCGGCTTTGGCTTTACCCAGATCGAGACCCCCTGCATGGAGCGCATCGAGAACCTCACCAGCAAGCAGGGCGGCGAGAACGAGAAGCTCATCTTCAAGGTGCTGAAGCGCGGCGAGAAGCTCACCGAGTCTCTGGAGAACGCCTCGTATGACGATCTGTGTGATTCGGGTATGCGCTACGACCTGACCGTACCCCTGGCCCGCTACTACTCCAACAACGTAGGTCAGCTCCCCGCCCCCTTCAAGTCCTTGCAGGTGGGCTCTGTCTGGCGCGCCGACCGTCCCCAGAAGGGCCGCTTCCGCCAGTTCACCCAGTGCGATATCGACATCTTGGGGGATTCCTCCAACTCCGCCGAGAGCGAGCTGATCTACGTCACCTCCCTCTTCCTGGACAGCGTGGGCGTCAAGGGCAACACCGTCATGGTCAACGACCGCCGCATCCTCAAGGGCATGGCCAAGAAGGCGGGCTTTGCCGAGGAGGACTACAACGACGTCTTCATCATCCTGGATAAGTACGACAAGATCGGCGAGGAGGGTGTCAAGAAGGAGCTGTTGGCCTCGGGCTTCGCTCCCGAGTCGGTGGAGACCTACATGACCATCTTCCACGGCTTCATGACCGCTGAGGACCGCTTCACCTACGTGGAGGAGGCCTTCGGGGACGTCATGGAGGCGGGCGTGGCCGACAACATCCGCCAGATCTTCACCAACGTCGCTACCATGTCGGGCGGTATGTTCAATCTCTCCTTCGACCCCACCCTGGTCCGCGGTATGGGCTACTACACCGGCACCATCTTCGAGATCAAGTCCGAGGACTTCAAGGGCTCCTCCATCGCGGGCGGCGGCCGTTACGATAACATGATCGGCAATTTCACCGGCACCCCCACCTGCGCCTGCGGCTTCTCCATCGGCTTCGAGCGTCTGGTCGGCGCCCTGCTGGATAAGAAGTTCAAGGCCGAGGGTAGCCGCGAGAAGGTGGCCGTCCTGTACGGTAAGGCTTTCAATTCCGGCGACGTGGCCGCACTCCAGTGCAAGTGCAACGCTCTCCGCGAGGCGGGGAAGATCGTTCTGGTCCAGAAGATGAACAAGAACGTGGGCTTCCAGAAGCAGAAGCTGGAGGCGGAGGGGTACACCGCGTTTATTGACGTGCGGTATCCCGACGAGATCGAGACCAAGCTCTGATATAACTCATCAACGAACCAAGCACCCGCCCAAAACAGCGGGTGCTTTCCACTCCATATGAGGACTGTAAAATGGATCAAAGATTTTCGGATTACCTGACCCAATACAAAGCGAATTGCAGCTTTACCGAGACCGAACGGGAGCAAACTGAGGTCTGCGGCGTCAGGATCACCGTGACCCTGTATGAGTATGACATCGAAACCGAACACCGCGATCGGGCGGAGATCCTCATGGAAAAGGACAGCCTGCGCTACGGGTGTGAGGGCATCGAGCGGACTCATTGGGATTTCCTTCCCGTCACAGTGGACGGCCGCCCCTATATCCTCTTCTCCAAAACCCTCTACGGCTTCACCCTGATCGATCCCGACACCCTCACCGAGGCCTACGACTATTTCCCTGAAAAGGTGTACGATGGTGAGGAGTCCTTCATCATCACCGACGCCAAGACCTTCGGGCGCTACCTGATCTTCGAGGGCTGCTACTGGGGCTGTCCGTATGAATTCTCCGTCTATGACCACCAATCGAAAAAGCTCGCGGATCTGTTAGACCACTATAAGACCTTCAACGGTGAGAGCCGGATCGAGGGAGACAGACTGATCCTCTCGGGACTCGGCTTGAACAGGGAACCAACCAAGGTCTGTCTGACCGAACAGGAGATTGACGGCCTTATATCGGAATATGGAGTCACTGATTTTTGATGAACAAAAACCGTGCGACGGGACAACCCCATTCGCACGGTTTTTCTATGTAGCGTAAAGCGTTTTACCCAATAAACGGATGCTCTCTCCCCGCCTCCCGCATGGCCGCCATGACCGAACGGGGGCGCTTGGTCTTGAACAGGGCAGAGCCTACCGCCAGAACGTTGGCGCCCGCCTCGGTGCAGTAGGCCGCGTTGTCGGTGTTGATACCGCCGTCCACCTCAATGTTGAGATTCACCCCCATCTTGAGGGCGTGGCGGCGGAGAACCCGCACCTTGTCCAAACAGTCGGGCATGAAGGCCTGACCGCCAAAGCCGGGCTCAACCGTCATGACCAGGATCATGTCTGCCAGCCCCACGAAGGGAAGCACCGCCTCCACGGAGGTCTTGGGAGAGATGGCGATCCCGCAGGGGATCTCCCGCTCCTTGATGGCCTTGAGCGTAGCCATGGGGTTGTTGACCGCCTCGTAGTGGAAGGTCACGATGTCCGCCCCCGCCTTGATGAAGCTGTCCACGTAGCGGAGAGGCTCCGAGATCATGAGATGTACGTCAAAGATCAGGTTGGTGCATCGACGGATGGAGGAGATCAAACAGGAGCCGAAGGAGATGTTGGGGACAAAATGGCCGTCCATCACGTCCAGATGCAGATAGTTCGCCCCCGCCTCCTCCATGCGGGCGATCTCGCCGCGCAGATCAGAGAAGTCGGCGGCCAGAAGAGAAGGAGCAATGTAGAGCATGACAGATACCGTTCCTTTCCGCTCCCGGGTGGGAGCCGTACCCCACGAAAGTCGTGGGGTGTCACAATTTGTCGAACAGGCGCGTATACTAAGGGTGGGAGCCTCCGCGCCGCGCCCGCGCAGGGAAGCCTTTATGGGGAAAACAGGGGATCGTAAGAGACAGCGCGCGGTGGGGTGCGTATCTCTCGGGTCGGTGGCAATCGCTATCGGCCCTTTTTGCTTTGGCTTTGCCGAAAAGGCGTTGCCATGCAATGCTTTTTCGGTATTCTCACCGCGGGGAACGCCTTACCGCGCCTCCTCCAGAAGACACACCGCGTGAGCCGCGATGCCCTCTCCGGAGCCGGTAAAGCCCAACCGCTCCTCGGTCGTGGCCTTGACGCTGATCCGGTCAACCTCCACCCCGAAGGCCTCGGCGATCCTCTCCCGCATGGCGGGAATGTGGGGCGCCAGCTTGGGGGCTTGGGCAATGACGGTGGCATCAAGATTGCCGAGACGGTAGCCTCTCTCCCCCATGACCTCCGCTACACGGCGGGTCAGCGCCAGACTGTCCGCTCCCTTGTAGGCGGCATCGTTATCGGGGAAGAGCTTGCCGATATCTCCCGCCGCCATAGCGCCCAGCACCGCATCCATGACGGCGTGAAGCAGAACATCGGCGTCGGAATGACCCAAAAGCCCCTTTTCATGGGGAATATCCACCCCGCCGATGATGCACCTCCGACCCTCCACCAGGCGGTGGACATCGTAGCCGTGACCGATCCGCATCACTTGGCCTCCTCAGCGGGGGCTGTGGCCTCTGCGGCCTTCTTTTTCCGCAGGGCCAGAATGGCCTCGGCGAAGGTCACGTCGGCGGGCTCGGTGATCTTGATGTTCTCGCGGGAGCAGGCCACCATCTTCACAGGCACGCGGATGTACTCGGCCATGGAATTGTCGTCGGTGGCCTCCACCTCCTCGTCACGGCAGACGTAGGCGGCGGTGCGGTAGATGGCGATGGAGAAGACCTGGGGAGTCTGGGCCAGCCAGACGTAGTTGCGGTCGGGGGTGGACTCAATGAAGGCCGACTTGTCGCAGACCTTCACGGTGTCGGTGGCCTTGATGCCCGCCGAGGCCGCGCCATACTGGTAGGCGGCGTGGCAGACTCTTTGGATCTCCTCGGGGGTGGTCAGGCAACGGGCGGCATCCGCCACGGCCACGAACTTACAGCGCTCGTCCACCTCGTCCGAGCCCAGACGAGCGGATTCCTGGCGGGTCGCGCCACCTTTGACGATCTTGGTCAGCTTGGAGAGTCCGTACTTCTCCTTGAAGCCCTCGTAGAGGGGAAGCTCGTCCTCGCGGGCCACCACGATGATCTCGTGGACGGTATCGGCGGCCTCATAGGCCATAAGGGTGCGGGCCACCACGGGCAGTCCGTCCAGCTCCATGAACTGCTTGCGAGGCTCACCCATGAGCTTTTCCATACGGGTGGAGCTTCCCGCGGCGCAGATCACCGCGGAGGTGAAATTCTTGGGGTCGGGAGTCCCCGCCACGGCGCGGAGGATCCCCGCGATCTTCTTGGTGACGGGCGTCTTCTTGGTGTCACTCATATTCGGTCTCCTTTTCTGTATGGTATCGGGAAAAACCGTAGGGGTCAAATCCACTTATTTATCGGCGTCCAGGGCGTTCAGATCGTCCACCCGCGCCTGATGGCGGCCGCCCTCAAAGGGGGTATCCACAAAGAGATCCACCATATCGCAGGCCAGACCGTAGCCGATGACGCGCTCGCCGAAGCAGAGCACGTTGGCGTCGTTGTGCATACGGGTCATGCGGGCCGAGAAGGTGTTCTCACAGCAGGCCGCGCGGATGCCCTTATGCTTGTTGGCGGCGATGGACATACCGATGCCCGTGCCGCAGACCAGGATGCCCAGGTCGGCCTCCCCGCCCGTCAGCGCCTTGCACAGCGCGTCGGCGTAGACCGTGTAGTTGCAGGACTCGGGGGTGTGGGTACCCACGTCGGTCACCGCAAAGCCGCGGGCCTCCAGATGGGCCTTGACCTTCAGCTTGAGCTGTAGCCCCGCATGATCCGAGCCCATAACGATTCTCTTATTCTCCATATCGGTATGTCCTCCTTGGGGTATATCAATTGCTTTCGTTTTTCAGCTTCTCCATCCGCATCCGCTCGGCCTGGGAGGGGCGGAGGTAGACGGGAGCTAATTCAAAGTCGGTGGTGCGGACACCCTCGCGGTAGAGCCTCAGCCCGCACAGGGCAGTGTTGTAGCCGCTCTGATGGATGAGCCGCTCGGGAAGCATGACCAGCCGGTCACCCAGCTTTTCAGCCAAAGCATCATAGGTGATGCTTGCCCCGTCGCCCATGAGATACACAGGCCTGTCGGGGAATTTTTCAGCCAGCTCCTCACCCAGTTCGGAGATAGCCAACGCCCGATCCTCGCAGAGGCGGGTAAGGGTTGCGCCGTCACAGTCAAACAGCGCGTTGTACACCTGCTGACGGCGGGCGTTCATGCAGGGGCAGAGGATGCCCTTCAGAGCCACGCCGTTGAGAGCCAGAGACTCCAAGGTAGACACCCCGATGCAGGGCGTATCCTTTCCAAAGGCCATGCCCTTGACCGTAGCCGCCCCGATGCGGACCCCCGTAAAGGACCCGGGACCCGCCGTACATACGAACAGCTCCACGTCATCCACGGTGTAGCCCGCGATCTTCAGGACCGACTCCACCATGGGGAGCAGGGTCTCGGAGTGGGTATTTCCCGTGTTGAGGGTGTACTCGGCGATCAGTCGCTCGTCCTCGCAAAGAGCCACCGAGCCGACCTGCGCGGTGGAATCCAAAGCCAAAATCAGCATAGCGGCGCCTCCTTTACAGAAATGGTGATCTCCCGCTTGTCCACCTCGGGGGGGCATTTCACAATGCGTACCTCCAGGTAGACCTCGGGGAGAGCGAAGGGGATCTTCTCGCACCACTCGGCCACGCAGACCCCCGCGTCGGGGTAATCCTCAAAGCCGATGGAGTACAGATCCTCCTCCGACTCAATGCGGTACATATCAAAGTGGAAAAGAGGCTTCTTTCCCGCCACACGGTACTCGTTGACGAGAGAGAAGGTGGGAGAGCGGGCCCCCCGCCCGGGAGCCATGACGGTCGCCAGCCCCCGCACGAAGGCAGTCTTGCCCACCCCCAGATCGCCGTACATGGCAATAAAGGTCGGGCAGGACTTGTCCCCCTCCAGAAGCCTCGCCAGCGCCGCCCCCACCGCCTCGGTCTCCTCGGGGGAGTGGGTGGTGAGGGTGACGGGCAAGACGCGCAAAGTCAGTTCTTGCATAGCCGTACTCACGATCTCTTGGTATTCTTGTCCTTGACCTGCTCGCGGGTCCCGTCGGGACGGACGATGACGGTGTTGTCCAGAATACCCGTCATGGAGGCGCGGAACTCACGGA
>JAGAIH010000042.1 GCA_017626655.1 Clostridia bacterium
CGACGGAGGTGGCGTCATGGGCGTGCGCCGCGCCCTCCTCTGCGCCGACCGCGTCAAGGAGACCACCGCGGCGGTCTTCCGCTTCCTACTCCTGTCCCAGGCCGCCCGCCTGGCGCTGGTGGTTCTCCCTCTGCTCCTGGGACTCTCCGCCCTGTCTGCCCCCGCCCTGCTCTTGTCGGGCTTTGGCGTGGACCTCTTGGTGCTGATCTCCTCCCTGTCCCTTCCCCTGCCCCCCTCTCCCGCCAAGCGGGGAAGCATGGAGTCCGCCGTGAAGAACCCCCACGTCACCCACAGAAATGGCCTCATCGCCGTGGCCGCCGCCACCGCCCTCCCCACCCTCGCCGCCGCCATCTGCCACTACTGCGACCTGGACTTCGGCGGTGACCCCGTCCATTTCCTCTTCCTCTGCCTCATAGGCCTCCAGCTGGCCGTCTACCGCGCCGCTCCTCTGCCCCGCCGCGACCGTACCGTCTTCTTCACCACCCTGGCCCTGGTCCTGACCTACGTGGCCGCCCTGGCCGTTGCCCTGGGCGCGGGCCTGGGACTCCTCTGGTCCCTGGTCCTCCCTCTGATCTCCCCCGCCGTCTACCTGTTGGTCAAGCTCGTTCTGGACCGCGTGACCGCCAAGGGATAAACCGCCCTCCCTCCGCATATTCTCTACCATATTTAGACGATTCCAAAATGTTCAAATTGCAGTTTATAGGTCTGTGGTCTGACGGAAGAGGCGGTGACACGATCCACCCTCATCCGCCTCCCGCCGCAGGAGCTGGTCGGCACCTTCCCCCGCGGGGAAGGTAAGTATTATTGTGTTCTTCGTTATCCCAAAACTTATATGCATCAGTATGTTTTTGGATTTAGGAGAACGAGAAACATACCACGAAAGCCTTCCCTTGCGAGGGAAGGTGGCACGCGAAGCGTGACGGATGAGTAGCCACCCTACCCGATTTTGATCTGTTCCGTCAGACCGATAAACCCAAGTTTGAATCATTTTGCAATCGCCTATCTACCATATTGATATGGAGGAGAACCTATGAGAGAGATCACCACGAGCGAGCTTGCCTGCATGGAGGTCATCAACCTCTGCGACGGCGGCAAGCTGGGCTACCCCACGGCGGTGGCCCTCTGTCCCGAGGACGGCAAGGTCACCGCCCTCATCATCCCCAAGGACTGCGGCTTTCTCGGCTTCGCCAAGGCCGAGCGCTACCGCATCCCCTGGTGCCGCATCGAGTGCATCGGGGAGGATACGGTCCTGGTCAAGCTCACCGCCGCCGAGCTGTCGAACTGCCTGGAGCGGGGAAGCAGCCGCAAAAAATGAAAGAGTACCGTCCCACAGCCTTGCGGGACGGTATTTTTTGGGGCGGGGCGGAAAATTGTAAACAAATTGTAAAAACGCAAAAACCCTCTTGCGCTTTGTGAGGATGTATGGTATAATACATCAGTGTGCGAAAAAAGCACACCAATCAAATACACACACAGACGCAATCGGTGGCTTGGTGTCCTCGGAACGACTCCCAAGGATCAGCCGCGCGTGCCTCTGTGGTGGAAAAACCAAAAGGAGGACATAGAAATGTCTATCATCACCATCAAGCAGCTGCTGGAGGCCGGCGTACATTTCGGCCATCACACCCGCCGCTGGAACCCCAAGATTCAGGAGTACATCTTCACCGAGAG
>JAGAIH010000420.1 GCA_017626655.1 Clostridia bacterium
AGAATGGTGATGGCCACCGTCATATTGATCCCCAGCTCGTTGCATACGCGGTCAAAATCCCGCTTCATTTCGTCATCCATGCGGATATTGATGTTCGATTGTGCCATGTGAACACCTCCTTTTCAGTAATAGTATATCACATCGCAGTAACAATGTCAACACATTGCTTGCGATTTTCAAAAAATTTTCACTCACGTCATATTCATCACGCAAAGTTCTTATTGAATCTATGATTTCGTGGTACACTACCCACAACCGACCCAATGAAAGGAGCTTTCCATGTTTTTCGGTCTTTTCTGGGGAGACACCACCCTGCTGGTGCTGATCCCCGCCATGATCTTCGCATTCTGGGCGCAGATGCGCGTCAACTCTACCTTTACAAGGTCCCCAGCCGCCGTGGGCTGACGGGAGCCGAGGCCGCCCGCCGTGTCCTGGACGCCAACGGTCTCCGCCACATCACCATCGAGCGGGTCCACGGCCACCTCACCGACCACTTCGACCCCAAGGCGGGGGTCATCCGCCTGTCGGACGCCACCTACGCCTCTACCAGCGTGGCCGCCATCGGTGTGGCCGCCCACGAGGCGGGTCACGCCGTCCAGCACGCCGAGGGCTACCTGCCCATCAAGGTGCGCGCCGCCATCATCCCCCTGACCCGCTTCGGGTCCTTTTTGGCCATGCCCCTGTTCCTCATCGGTCTGCTCATGGGAAACGGCTCCTACCTGGGCTACGGCATCGGCACCATCTTCATGGTCACGGGTATCCTGTTCTTCTCCTTCTCCACCCTGTTCCAGCTGGTGACCCTCCCCACCGAGTTCAACGCCTCGGCCAGAGCCATGAAGGCATTGGAGGACGGAGGCCTGCTGGCCGCCGACGAGCTGCCCGGAGCCAAGGCCACCCTCTCCGCCGCCGCCATGACCTACGTGGCCGCTCTGGCCTCCTCCCTGGCGTCGCTTTTGCGGTTGATCCTGATCTTTAACCGCCGCCGCTGATCCCATACTGATAAGGAAGGACATGACCATGCCCACTCCCACAAATTCCCCCCGCGCCCTGGCGCTCTCCACCCTCCTGGCTGTGGAGAAGGGTCAGTACGGCAACATCGCCGTGGATACCGCTCTGAAGCGGGTCCCTCTGAGCGACCCCGACCGCCATCTCTACACGGCTCTGGTCTACGGCGTCACCGAGCGCAAGACCACTTTGGAGTTCCTTTTGGGCAAGTTCTCCTCCCGCCCCCTGTCCGAGCTGGACGGCACCGTCCGTATCGCTCTGTGCATGGGGCTGTACCAGCTGATCTACCTGGACCGCGTCCCCGACCACGCCGCTCTGGACGAGACGGTGTCTCTGGTGTCCCGCAAGGTGTCGGGGTTCGTCAACGCCGTCCTGCGGTCCTATCTCCGCTTTGAGGCAGCTCTCCCCAAGGCCCCCGACGGCAGCCGCGCCCCCCGCGAGAGCAAGCTGACCGCCCCCGAGGAGTGGGTGTCCCGCTTCCCCGAGCTGGGGGAGGGGGATCTCACCGCCCTGTCGGTGTGCTATGGCGTCCCTGTGTCGCTGTGCGAAGTTTTCGTGGAGGCTCTGGGGCGGGACCGCGCCGCCTCGGCTCTTCGGGGCTTCTGCGAAAAGCCCCCCATGACGGTGCGAGTCAATACGGTGAAGACCACCCCCGAGGCCCTTACCACCGAACTGACCGCCGCGGGGCTGACGGTGCTCCCCTCCCTCTACACCTCCACCGCCCTCCGTGTCCCCGAGGGTGCCATCACCGCCACCGAGGCGTTTCAGCGGGGTGATTTCTTTGTCCAGGACGAGGCCTCCCAGCTCTGCGTGGCGGCGCTGGACGCAATGCCCGACCATATCGTAGCAGACACCTGCGCCTGCCCCGGCTCCAAGTCCTTCGGCATTGCCCTGACCATGGAGAACCGAGGGGAGGTACATAGCTTCGACCTCCACAGAAGCAAGCTTTCCCTCATTGAGTCGGGAGCCGCGCGGCTGGGGCTTTCCATCGTCACCGCAAACGAGCGGGATGCCCGCCAGCCCGATCCCGACCTGCTGGGGAGATGCGACCGCGTGCTGTGCGACGTGCCCTGCTCGGGTCTGGGAGTCATCGCCAAGAAGCCCGAGATCCGCCACAAGGATCTCACCGAGTCCGCCCGCCTTCCCGCCATTCAGGCCGCCATCCTGGAGGCGTCGGCGGGGTACGTCAAGCCCGGCGGTGTGCTGGTGTACTCCACCTGCACCGTCCTGCCCGCCGAGAATCAGGATGTGGTGACGGCTTTCCTGGCGGCCCACCCCGAGTTTGAGCCCTTTGATTTCACCTTCCTCGCCAAGGAAAAAACGGTCCGCGACATCGTCTCCGAGGGCGGCATGGTGACTCTGCTCCCCGACGAAAACCGCACCGACGGGTTCTTCATCGCGCGGTTGCGGAGAAAGTAAACGACAGATATCCCCCTGCTTTGCGAGGTTTTTGGTTGAAACGGTTGCAGAGCGGGGGTTTTTGTGGTATAATGGGGGAAGAATGAAAATTGGGGTTTAGCGGTGAGTTCCCTGCCTTCCCCAGCGGGGAAGGGGGACCGCGAAGCGGTGGATGAGGAGAGCGGCACACAGTTCGGTGTCGGGTGTAGATTTTTCCTGGTATATCAAGGGGTTTGTCACACCCGTATAGGAAAACTCAACCCGCTCTCCTCATCCGTCACCCGCTAAAGCGG
>JAGAIH010000421.1 GCA_017626655.1 Clostridia bacterium
GGTGCTGCCGACAGCCACGTTCAGGATGCGGGAGCACTCCTCGATGATATCGCCCGAGCCCTTGACGTAGCAGGCGGTACCGAGGCAGACAGCCACGGCGACCTCACCGTCGGGGTTGAGCTTGAACTGGGAATAGAAGGAAACGACGCCGTAGATCTGCTCGGCGGGGGTGCCGGTCTTGTCGGCAATGATCTTCTGCACCTCGATGGGCAGATAGCCGTAGATCTCCTGCGCCTCCTGCAGGATGGGCATCAGCTTGCCCTGGACGCCGTCGTACTTCGCGATGACCTCAAGCAGCTTGGCTTCCTGCTCGGGAGTACCGCGGAAATCGACCGTAGTCAACTTCTTCTTCATAACTTTTGAGACCTCCTCAATGTGATTTTTTTGCGTTGGATTTGCCGCATTGTACGCTCACCCGTCCGGGAAAACGGATGGGCATACGCATACAAGGATATTATATCACAAACCCTTTGAAAAGTCCATAGGTTCGTGTTAAAAAAATGAAGAAACTTGTTAGAAAAATGTCAATATTCCTCTTCTTGAAATGTCAAACTGCACACACGGCTGTATATTTTCACCTTTTCATGAATAAAATCCTTTGAAAACCGTTGAAAAAACACGGATTTCGTGGTATAATAGGGAGAATGAAACGCGCCGCGATCCAAGCGCGGGAAAGGAGGCCTCCACATGAAAAAGAAGCTCACCGTCGGTATCCTCGCCCACGTGGACGCGGGGAAGACCACCCTGTCCGAGGCGCTCCTGTACCTGTCGGGCAAGCTCCGTACCCATGGGCGGGTGGATCACGGCAACACCTACCTGGACACCGATCCCATGGAGCGGGAGAGGGGCATCACCATCTTCTCCAAGCAGGCGCGGTTCTCCACCGAGGCCTGTGACTACATCCTTCTGGACACCCCCGGTCACGTGGACTTCTCCGCCGAGGCCGAGCGGGTGCTGGCGCTGTTGGACTACGCCATTTTAGTGGTCTCGGCCCCCGACGGAGTGCAGAACCACACCCGCACCCTCTGGCAGCTTCTGGAGCATTACAACGTCCCCGCCTTCCTCTTCGTCAACAAGACCGACCTGGCGGTGAAGCGCAAGGAGGAGCTGGAGGCCGACCTGCGAAAGGCCCTGTCCCCCTACTGCGTGGGCTTCTATGAAAAAGAGTCCGTCTCCGAGCGGGACGAGCGGCTGTCCATGCTGCGGGAGGACTGGATGGAGGCGGTGCTGGAGGGAGAGACCATTGAGGAGGAGGAGATCGCCGAGCAGGTGAGCCGACGCAAGCTCTTCCCCGTTCTTTTCGGCGCGGCTCTGCGGCTGGACGGGGTGGCCTTTCTGCTGGACGCCCTGGACCGCTACGCCCCCGCTCCCGTCTACGAGGGGGAGGCCTTTGGCGCCAAGGTCTACAAGATCGGCCGCGCGGGCGCTACCCGCCTGACCTATATCAAGCTGACAGGGGGCCGTCTGTCTCCCCGCGACGAGGTGACCTACACCGCCGCTGACGGCAAGACGGTCACCGAAAAGGTAGCCCAGCTCCGTCTGTATTCGGGGGACAAGTTCGAGCAGGTGGACCGCGTGGAGGCGGGGGAGATCGCCGCCGTCATCGGGCTTTCCGCCACCTATGCGGGCCAGGGCCTGGGCGTCGAGGCCGACACGGGGCAGCCCATCCTGGAGCCTGTTTTGTCCTACGCCATCACCCTCCCCGAGGGGGTGGATCCCCGCGTGGCCTTCCCCAAGCTCAAGGAGCTGGAGGAGGAGGAGCCCTCCCTCCATCTGACCTGGAACACCGAGCTGTCCCAGATCGAGGCCCGCCTCATGGGGGATATCCAGACCGATCTTCTGAAACGCCTCATCTCCGACCGCTTCGCCATGGACTGCGAGATAAACGAGGGACGCATCCTCTACAAGGAAAAGATTGCCGCCCGCACCGTGGGCGTCGGGCATTTCGAGCCGCTCCGCCACTATGCCGAGGTGCAGCTCCTCATGGAGCCCCTCCCCCCGGGGTCGGGGCTGGTCTTTGATA
>JAGAIH010000422.1 GCA_017626655.1 Clostridia bacterium
GACCGCCGTCCGCACAGGCCGCGTGTCGGATTACTTCGCCCGCACGGGCCGCTACAACCCCTACATGGGACGGCTGAATTACCTCCTCCCCGTGGCTCTCCTGGCGGCCATTGTCTGCGCCGGCCTGGCGGTCATGCGGGGCGGAAGCATCCTCTACGACGGCGTCCCCGTCTTTACCGCTACCTACCTGTCCTGTCTCCCCGCCGCCTACCTGACGGCCATGAGCCTGCCTCTTCTGCGTGCCAACGGTATCCTGCGGAAAAAGGGTGCCGCCGTCATCGGTACCGCCGCCCCCGTGGACTACACCAAGCGGGGATATGCCCGTCTCCTCATCCGCGACGGAGACGCCCTGGGCGGTCTCTACCGCAAGGAGATCACCCTCCGCGACGATCCCAACGTAGCCCATTGGCGAAGCCAGGCCAACCGCCTGTTCCGCCTTTTGGAGTGTCCCCTCTGGAAGGAATCCCCCCTGGGCGACGACAGCGTGGACGGCCTGTGCGTGGAGGTGGCCGAGACCGAGCCGGGCTACGTCCGCCTCTACCTCATCTACCTTAAGAGCGGCGAGTCCACCGAGGTCATGATGGGCAGTCGCGACGCCCTGGCCCGCCGCGCCGTCCGCCTCCCCAAGGCCTCCATGGAGAAGGTCTACAAGAAGACCGAGGACAGCCAGGTCATCTACCTGGCCTTCGACCGCGCCTTTCGCATCGCCTATGCCGTGGAGTACCGCGTAGGCTCTACCTTTGCCCGCGCCGTGGAAAAACTGGCCTCCATGGGAGATTCCGCCGGCCTCGTGACCTACGATCCCCTGGTTACCCCCGATCTGATGAAGCTGGAGCGCTTCAAGGATCTCCCCGCCGTGGAGGTTTTGCGCCCCGAGTACGTGGAGTCGGTGCGGGAATCCCGCTCGGGCGGTGTCATCGCCACGGGACGGAGCCTGGACCTCCTCTACCCCTACGCCGCCTGCCGCCGCGCCAGGACCGTCTACCGCGTGGCCCACATCATCAGCTGGCTGACCGTCCCCGCCGCCATGGGCCTGTCCCTGCTCTCGGTGTTCTTCGGCAACACGGTCCTTCTGTCCTCCGCCGCCGTGACCGCCTGGCAGCTCCTGCTGGCCGCCGCCCTCACGGTCCTCAGCCTCTGTACCGTCACCCGCAAGTCCCTGTTCCTGAAGCCCGATCGCAAAAAGGCCCCCAAGGATACGGATAAGACGGCCCCCAACCCCAACACTACCAATACAGATAAGGATACATCAACGACATGAATCAGAACCAAAAGCGTATGCTTCTGACCTCGGTCTCCCGCCCCGGCCGTTACGCGGGCGGAGAGTACGGGCAGGTCATCAAGGATAAGACCCAAGTCAAGGCGCGGTTCGCCTTCGCCTTCCCCGATTCCTATGAGATCGGTATGTCCAACCTGGGCGTCCGCATCCTCTACCATTGTCTCAACCTCCACGACGATATCTGGTGCGAGCGCACCTACGCCCCCTGGGTGGATATGCAGGAGAAGATGCGCGAGCAGAACGTCCCCCTCACCTGCCTGGAGAGCGGCGACCCCGTCTCTGACTTCGATTTTCTGGGCTTCACCCTCCAGTATGAGATGTGCTATACCACCGTCCTCAATATGCTGGAGCTGTCCCACATCCCCCTCCGCGCGGCGGACCGTGGGGAGGATTGCCCCCTGGTCATCGGCGGCGGCCCCTGCGCCTATAACCCCGAGCCCGTGGCCGACTTCTTCGACCTCTTCAACATCGGTGAGGGCGAGGAGATGCTCCCCAAGATCGTCCGCCTCTACATCAAGATGAAGGACGAGGGTACCTACACCCGCGCCGCCTTCCTCCACGAGGCCGCCCGCACCATCCAGGGCGTCTACGTCCCCTCCCTCTACACCGTCACCTACAACGAGGACGGAACCGTCAAGGCGTATACCCCCGTCTACGACGACATCCCGAAGACCGTCACCAAGCGCATTGTAAAAGACCTCGACAAGACCCCCTTCCCCGATAAGGTGGTCATGCCCTACATCGAGACGGTCCAGGACCGCATCACCGTAGAGGTGGGCCGCGGCTGTATCCGCGGCTGCCGCTTCTGCCAGGCGGGTATGGTCTACCGCCCCGTGCGAGAAAAGTCCCCCGAGGTGGTGGACTGCCAGTGCCGCGCCATCTTCGAGTCCTCGGGCTACGAGGAGATGTCCCTCTCCTCCCTGTCCATTAGCGACTACACCAAGGTAAACGAGCTGACCGACAGCCTCCTGTCCTGGTCCAACCCCAACATGGTCAGCCTCTCCCTGCCCTCCCTCCGCGCCGATTCCTTCACCCGCGAGCTGATGGATAAGGTGGCCTCCATCCGTAACTCCACCATCACCTTCGCCCCCGAGGCAGGCTCCCAGAGGCTGCGCGACGTCATCAACAAGAACCTCTACGAGGAAGACCTCATGCGGGCGGTGAACGTGGCCTTCGACGTGGGCAAGAATCAGGTCAAGCTCTACTTCATGCAGGGCCACCCCACCGAGACCGACGAGGACCTGGCCGAGATCCCCGAGCTGGCCCACCGCGTGGTCTCCGCCTACTACCAGAACCCCAACCGCCGCAAGGGTCAGCACCCCCAGGTCACCATCAGCGTCTCCCCCTTCATCCCCAAGCCCTTCACCCCCTTCCAGTGGGAGCCCCAGGACACCCTGGAGGAGATGGAGCGCAAGCAGGCCTTCGTAGGCTCCTGCGTCCATGACCGCCGCGTGAAGTA
>JAGAIH010000423.1 GCA_017626655.1 Clostridia bacterium
AAGAAGATCGTGGAGTCCGGCGAGCTGGGCCAGATCTACTACATCCAGACCGGCGGCGGCCGCCGTCGCGGTATCCCCACTCCCTTCCCGGAGGTCACCTTCATCCGTGACGAGACCGCGGGCCTGGGCGCTCTGGCCGACATCGGCTGCTACTCCCTGGACATGGTCCTCAACGCCATCGGCTATCCCAAGCCCCTAACGGTCACCGGCTACAAGTCCGACTTCTTCGGTAAGAACCCCACCACCTACCCCAACAACCCCGAGTACGCAGAGAAGTTCGGCGTTGACGATTTCGCCGCCGCATTCATCCGTCTGGAGGGCGGTATCATCCTGGACTTCCGTATTGCCTGGGCCATGAACATCAACACCCCCGGCGACACCATCATCCTGGGTACCCAGGGCGGTCTCCGCATCCCCTCCACCGACTGCTGGAACGGCACCGTGGGCGGTCCCATGACCATCTACAAGACCATCGGCGGCATCAACTACGAGACTCAGGTCCCGATCATCAACGACGGCGGCCCCAGCCTCTTCGACCGCAAGATCCGCTCCTTCCTGGACGCCTGCAAGAACGGCGGCAAGGCTCCCGTGCCTACCTCCCAGATCATCTACAACCAGGCCATCCTGGACGGCATTGCCAAGTCCGCAGAGCTCGGCCGCGAGATCGAGATCGAGATTCCTCAGGTCTGATTTTCATATCGCTTTTTCAAGCCCTTCTCCCTCGGGAGAGGGGCTTTTTTCACAGTTTTCCTTCCTCCCAACTGTGCAATTCGTCAAAGATCCTCGGCTCCCGTCGATCCGCCTTGACAATCTTTCCTTCAACTGATATAATAATCCCACAGACCAATCCCCGAAAGGAGATATCCTATGAAAAAGAAACTGTCCCTCAGCCTGGCGGCTCTGATGCTGGCCTCGGCTCTGATCACCGCCCTCCCCCTGACCGTCTTTGCCGCTGACCCCGCCCTGCAAAAGACAGCTCTGGAGCTGTACGTGGGGGAGACCGACAAGATCGAGGTACAAAACGCCGCCGCCGCGGTGACGTGGTCCTCTGCCGACGCAAAGATCGTGGAGGTCGCCGCCGACGGTACCCTCACGGCCAAGGCCGTGGGTCAGACCACGGTCACCGCCAAGACGGGGGGCAAGACCCTGACTTGTACCGTCTACGTGGTGGAAAAGGAGTACGACTTCAATGATCAGATCATGATCTCGGCTTTTTGGCCTCCGGATCCTGAGCATACCACCGAGGAGCAGTATCAGCTCATGGAGGATGCGGGCATCAACCTCATCATGGGTTCGGGTAACGGCTGTGACTCCCCCGCTCAGCAGGCCAGGATGGCCGAGCTGGCCTACAAGCACGGCATGAAGCTCATTCTGTCCGATGGCAATTTCGGTGACGCCCTTTTGAATCAGAAGAACTCCGTCATCCGCGAGAATGTGGAGAAGTGGCGCAACGTCCCCGCCGTCAACGGTTACTACCTCAGGGATGAGCCCTACGATCCCAATATCTTTCTGGATGCCTACGCCGCCATCAAGGAGACTGACCCCAATTCCCTGTGCCACCTGAACTTTTTGCAGTACGCCGCCTACGCCAACGTGGAGCAGTGGAAGGAGGTGCTGGATACCTGGTGCAAGAACTGCAACGGGACGGGGTATCAGCTGGATTACATCATGCACGATCTCTACCCCTACCCGCTCAACAGCACGGCTATGCACCGCGAGGGCTTTCTCAAGAACCTCCGCGGTATGCACGACGTTGGTCTGGCAAACGACGTGAAAACGGGTCTCTACCTCCAGTCGGTCTGCCAGCAGGTGTCCTTCCGCCGCCCCTCGGGGCCGGAGATCCGCTATCAGGCCTTCATGGCTCTGGCTTACGGCTACAAGCAGCTCTCCTACTTCACCTGGTTCACTCCCGTGGGCCGTGACGAGCCCTTCGCCGACGGCATTATTGCTCCCGACGGTACCCCCAACGCCCACTACGAGGATGTGAAGGCCATCAACGCCGATATCCACGGCCTGGGTACGGTTCTTGCCCGTTGCGACGCCATGGAGATGTACCTCAACGGCACCACGTGGGGCGAGCCTGCCATCCCCGAGGGCTTTGTGGTGCAACCCGTGGATCAGGTCAACTATACCGTATCCCGTATGCGCCACAAGGACACGGGACGCAACTACCTCATGGTGGTCAACAACGATTACGGCAAGGTGCAGACCGTTACCGTGAAGCTCGATGACTCGGTTACGGCGGTGGAACTGGTCAGCAAGGCCGACGGCTCCCTGTCGAGCTATCCCGTGGAGAACGGTCAGGTCACCGTTGAGCTGGCCGCCGGCGACGGCGTGCTGTTCGCTCTTCCTACCTCCTATCAGGTAGCCTCCGACACCGAGATGGAGGATCAGCCCTGCGACACCTCCCCCAATACCAATCTGGCCCCCGCATCCGGGATCTACACCTACACCGATGCCGATGCCACTGCCCGCTCGGGTCACGTGCTGGCCGACGGGAAGCGGGGTATGAGCGCGGAGAGCTGGAGCTGCGAGAACCGCAAGAATCAGCAATACATCGTGGTGGAGCTGCCGGAGGAGCTGGAGATCAACCGTTTGGATCTCTACCCCACGGGCAATCTGGAGGCCTACGGTAAGAAAATGCCCAAGACTGTCACGGTCTGGGTCTCGGATGATCGGGAGGACTGGACCCGGGTGGCTCAGGTCGCGGACTACGAGACCCCCGCGGACGGCCGTGCTATGACCGTGACCTTCGATACGGTCAAGACCCGCTATATCCGCTTGACCTTTGAAAAGACCAACCGCGGCGCCGTGGAGCTGTCCGAGCTGGAGATCTACCACGATACGGGCAAGGTGCCGCCTGCCATGACCCTGGCGGATCAGATGTTGGTCCGCGATCAGATCATCGACTATACCGAAGGGGAGAATCTGGCTCTCCGCAAGAAGACCTACTACCGCAGTGCTCTGTCGGGCTGGGGCTTCGATCCCTCCCAGATCAACGACGGCAACCATAGTGCCGGCTATTCCTCCCAAATCGGGGAGAATATGCGTACCGCCAATGCAGTGGAGTATGTCATCATCGACCTGGGGGACAACTTCCGTATTGATGAGATCGTGCTGGTGCCCGGCGGCGTCTTCTCTCCCGATTACGAAATGCAGGTCTCTATGGACGGCGTAACCTGGCAGACATACGTTTCTCGCACCGGGGACACCGGGGATGAGATCAAACGCTTTGCCTCCGAAAACGGTGAGGCGGTGGGACGCTTCGTCCGCTACTACGCCACAAAGCTGGGTATTTCCCACGAGCGGGACGGCTACCTGCTCCAGTTCAGTGAGCTGGAGGTCTACGGTACCCCCGTCTGCGACCGCGAGGCCCTAAAGGCCGCCATCGCTCTGTACGAATCCGAGGGCTGCGACACCGCCGCCGAGCTCTACACCTCGGCCAAGTCCTACGCGGAGCTGGAGCATCTGACCCAGTCCCGCGCCGACGATCTGACCGCCAAGCTCCTGGCCGTTGCCGCGCCTACGCCTCCCGAGACCGAGGCGCCCACGGAGGCAGAGACCGAGTCTTCCGCAGAGCCCGAACCCGACGCTCCCACAGAGACCTCCGACAGCCGTGAGACAGCCGACGGGGAGGGGACCGAGGCTCCCGACGGCACCGCCGAAAAGGGCGGCTGCCGTTCCGCATTGAGCGCGGGAGCCCCTGTGACACTGTTGGCCGCCGCGTGGATCTTGCGCCGCCGCAAGGAAGAGAACTGACTGCGTACCCCTTGAAAAGGGCCCGTTTCGGCGGGCTCCTTTTCCTTTTTGCAAGGCGTTTTATCAAAATGCACAAAAAGGCAGCGACATTTTTATGACAAACTGCTGA
>JAGAIH010000424.1 GCA_017626655.1 Clostridia bacterium
AGGAAGGGGGTCTCGGGCTGTTCGGTGAAGGTGACGGTCATCCACCAGTCGGCGCGGGATTCCTTGCCGCTCTCGTAGCAATAGCCTTGGGAGACCGTCATGTCCTTCTGCATGACACCCACGGTGCCCTTGATATCGGCGATGCGGAACAGGTACTCCCCCGCGGGCTGGGCATCAAAGGTCAGCTCGTTGGTGGCGCAGTCCACCAGAGGGGAGAACAGCTTGTAGGCGATGGGCTCGGAGGCGAGGGTGGTGTTGTAATCCACGTCCCATTTATAGAGGGCCAGGGATGCCTCGGCGTCGGTCTGGGCCCAGGTGGGCATGACCGCGGTCAGCTTGGTGAAGGGCGCGCCGAGGTTGACGCGGATGCAGTAGTCGGAGGTGATCTGCTTGGGGCCCATGGAGCCGCCGTTGTGGGCGTCCACCGTCACGGGGCCGTTAGCCGCCAGTGCGGGAAGGGCGCAGAAAGTGCCAAAGAGGAGACAGGCGGTGAGGAGGAAAGTGAGGATACGGAGGGAGGATCTCATAGGGGGACTCCTTTCGGGGTGGTGGTCTCATTATAGCATAGGGGCCGGGGGCTGTCAAGGTGGGGAGGGGATTTTTGGCGATATGGCGAATTGGGGTTTAGCAGGCTGCGCCCGAAATGCAAAACTCTGGAATTGTCAAACTCCACGCTAAACCCCAATCACACCCCCGTCAAACGGGTGGTTTGCACAGGGGCTAAAAGCCCAAAGTTGCCGGCCAGTGACTCAAGTCGCCGGCTTTCACTTTGTTCAAGCCTATTGCCTTTGCCTCTTTTGCCGCCCTTAAAAGGGCGTTCGTATTGCTTGCTACCCTTAAAAGGGTCTTCGTATTCCTTGACGCTTAATTTGTCCAAGCCGATACGGGATAAGTCTGTACTCTTCCCACAAGCAAGGAACTTGCTCGGGTCTTCCTGCTCGATTTACGCAATCGGGTGATTTACCTATTGGACTTCGTTGCCTGTAGCCAACTCTTTCGCCTATTATGCCTTTGTACCGAGTTCCTGTCCGTCAGGCTACGATTTCCCTATCCCTTCTTTCAGCCCACACCTCACGGTGCAAACCTTGGGAGTCGCTTTCGGGTTGGTCGGTAACTCCCCCCCCGGTGGACTTTTACCACAGAGCATTGATATGCCCGCCATACTACAGAATACCCGCCATCACGCTCGTGAAGACAGGTATTTCTTTGTTTCCGGTAAAGACTTTCCCATCCGATCACAGCCATTCCAGGATAATCGCGATGACCCACAGGACCACCAGGTGGGCGGGGTAGAAAACGTAGAAGCCGTATTTGAGGCCCTTGCGTCCGGGGGCGCCGTTGTAGAGGGCCAGCAGGGGCAGGGCGAAGAGGCTGATGGATTGGATATTGTCGAACAGCCCACGGGAGATACAGAGGATAAGGAGGCCCACTGAGAAGAACAGGAGCTTCCACCAAAGCCCGCCGAAGCACTTGAAAAATTCGGGTGCTTCCCCCTCCTTATAGTCGGGAATGACCGCCCAGACGGGGATGAGGACGCCCCAGAAGCCGTAGTCCACGTAGAGGACCTCCTCGATGAGATAGTACACCCCGGCCACCGAGGCGGCAAAGAGGACCAGCCACAGGACGGCCGCCCACCAGCTTCTCCGCGCCAGGGCCTTCTTGCAGGCCTGGACCTGGTAGATCAGCAGGATGGCCAGGCAGAAATTCACCAGAATACCGCCGTCAGGCTCCCCCATCATGACGTAGTAGACGCTCTCGCAGAGGACCGCCAGGCCAAAGACCAGCAGGAAGCGCTTGAGCTTATGGCGGGTATAGCGGCAACCCTCGGCGATGAAGTAGGCGAAGATGGGGTAGGAGAACCGTCCGATCGCACGGAGGAAGAGGAGGTCGGGGAAGAGGATGACCCCAACGTGGTCGATGACCATAAAGATACAGGCGATGATCTTCAGGGTGGAAGCCGAAAGCCCCCAACGCGAGGGCGCGGGGGCTGACAGGGTGTTGTACATGGCGGTACCTTACTCGCTCAGGGCGTGGGTGCGGATGAAGAGGACGCCCAGGGTGTTGCGGCCGCAGTGGGAGGAGATGGTGCAGCCCGCGCGGGTGATATGTACCTCCGCCTCGGGGGCGATGGCTTTCACGGCCTCCACGCAGGAGCTTACGACCGACTCCTCACAGCCCGCGTGGGTCACGAAGATGTGGCCCTTGATGACGTCGGAGGCGTCGCCCAGGCGGTCAGCCACGTACTTGGGCAGGACCGCGCCGAACTTGCCGCGGTACTTCTTGCCCACCCCCATCTTGGCGTCCTTGACCGTGATGCAGGGCTTGAGAGACAGCATATTGGCGCCGAAGGCGGCCAGAGCGGAGCAACGGCCTCCCTTGTAGAGGAACTCCAGGCTGTCGATGATGAAGGAGGCGTCCACGCAGGGAGCCAGGGCGCGGCAGGCCTCGGCGATCTCGGCGGCGGACTTGTCTCCCTTGGCGGCCATCTCGGCGGCGGTAATGACCAGGAGGCCTCCGCCCGTGGAGAGGTTGCGGGTGTCCACCACGTGGACGTTCTCAAAGCCCTCGGCGGCCAGGCGGGCGTTGTTATGGGTGGAGGACATCTCGGAGCTGATGGTGAAGAAGATCAGGGAGTCTCCATCCCCTGTCTGCTCGGCGAAAAAGGCCTCGAAATCCGCCAGGTTGATGGCCGAGGTCTTGGGCAGCTGGCCCGTCTTTTCATAGTGGTCGTAAATGAAGTCGGGGTCGATATCCACGCCGTCGGTATACTGCTTCTCGCCCAGGGCCACGCCCAGGGGGAGGACGGTCACGCCGAAGCGCTGAATCAGCTCGGGGCTGAGGTCACAGGTGCTGTCGGATGCGATGCGGATCTTGTTTGCCATCTTACTCCACCGCTTCCCGTGGGAAGCGTCCTTTCCATGTGATTCATAAAGGTTCGCGTTCAGAGTGCATTATACCCGAGAAAAATAAACTGAATCAAAATTTTATGCTATCATTATACCGCAACCCCGCCCCTTTGTCAAGGATTTTCCCGAAAAACCTGCGGAAAGGCCGGATATTTTCCCCGCCACTTGACAAATCCGGGGTTTTGTATTAAAATAAAGGAAACTCCCCAGCAAAGGAAGCCTTATGAAACGTATATATATCCTAACGGTTATAGCCTTGCTCGCCTGCCTGCTGGCGGGCTGTCACGGCGGGGACACGCCCTCCGAGGGGACTCCGTCCGATACCACTCCGCAGGAGACCCTCCCCGCCACCGAGCCTCCCGCCGCTCCCGACACGGTCCCCGGGACCGAGCCCGTCACCGAGGGAGACACCGAGCCCGAGACCTTCCCCGAGGTGGCGCTTCCCTTCACCCCCCTCTCGAAAGATCTGCCCATCGTCTCGGTCAACACGAACGGAGTCATCGTTGAGTCCAAGGACTACGTGGACATGACCCTTACCCTGGCCAACGTGGAGGAGCCTCTCGTTGAGGTAGGCGGCGCCATCCGTATGCGGGGCAATTCCACCGCCAAGTTCCCCAAGAAGCCCTACCGCATCAAGCTGGACCAGAAGCACAGCTTCTTCGGGCTGGACAAGGCCAAGAGCTGGGTCCTGCTGGCGGATTGGCTGGATCCATCCACCCTCCACAACTACGCCGCCCTGACCCTGGCGGCCACCTCGGAACATTTCGATTTCATCCCCACGCCCTACAAGGTGGATCTCTACTTCAACGGCGAGTACGCGGGGGTCTACACCCTCTGCGAGCAGGTGCAGGAGAACGAGGGGCGGCTGGATCTGGAGATCGAGATCAAGCGGAGTATGCGGGATCTGGAGGACTACAACTTCCTCATCTGCATGAACTACAACGCCCCCGAAAAGCCCGGCGCCGAGGAGGGGGTCACCTACTTCTACCTCTCCAACTGCGACCGCTACTTCGAGCTGGAGTACCCCACCCGGGAGGACTTCCCCTCGGAGGCCCAGTTCCGCACCTTCTTCACAGCCATGGAGGACTACATGCGGGAGACGGTCTCAGCCTTCCAGCAGAGCAGCCGCAGTTACCTGTCCAAGAACGTGGACATGGATACCCTCATTGACTTCTTCATCGTGGATCAAATCATGGGGGAGCGGGATCACCACTGGAAATCGGTGTTCATGTACTACAAGGGCGCCGAGGGCGACCCCAAGCTCCACTTCGGCCCGCCCTGGGATTACGATTTTTGTATGTTCACCGAGTGGACCTCCGAGCCCAATGAGGAGTTCGATCTCTCCAACCGATTCAACCCCCACGAGGCCAGCGTTTTCTTCACCCCTCTCCTGTACAACTCCTACTACACCCGCAAGGTGTACAAGCGCTACGAGACCCACTTCTCGGGGGCTCTGGAGGAGGTCATCGGCAAGGTGGAGGCCTACGCCGAGGCGATGCCCCATTCCTTGCAGTTGAATCAAGACACCTGGTATCCCGAAAAGCCCTCCATCACCGAGGACAACGTGGAGTTCTTCATCACCTATCTGAAGCACAGAAAATCCACCCTGGATCGGGAGTGGGGCTGACCGTACATCCATCGGTCGGGTATAGCCCTCCCGAATACGAAAAGATCACCGTCGGCATCTGCCATCGGTGATCTTTTTCTGTTCAGTTGCTTTCCAGGAAGTCCCTGACCCGACTCTCCACCACCTCCAGGGCGATGGGGTTGAGTCCGCCGTTGAGGATGAGGTCGGCGTGCTTCTTGGAGGGCTCCACGTGCATCTCGTGCATGGGCTTGACCGTGGTGAGGTACTGGGCCATGATGTCGTCGATCCTTCGGCCTCGGACCTCCATGTCTCTGCGGGCCCTGCGGAGGATGCGCTCGTCGGCGTCGGCCTCCACGTAAATGCGGAGGTCAAAGGTCTCGCGGAGGGCGGGGTCCGAGAGAATGAGGATACCGTCCACCAGGATGACGGGCCTCGGGTCAATGCGAAGCACCTTGTCCGAGCGGTTGTGAAGGGTGAAATCGTACACGGGACAGTCCACCGCCTCCCCCCGCTTAAGGGCCCGGAGATGGGAGACCATGAGGTCAAACTCCAACGCCTCGGGAGCGTCGTAGTTGAGGAGACGGCGCTCCTCCAAGGGAATGTCGTCGTGGGCCTTGTAGTAGTTATCACAGCTCACCAGGGCGACCGAATCGGGGAAGGCCTGCATGAGGCGGGCGGCGAAGGTGGATTTGCCCGAGCCGCTGCCGCCCGCGATACCGATGACGTAGACAGAATTCATGGTCATATCCTTTCTTACGATTCCAGATCCCGGATCAGACGCTCCACGGGGGCGGGATCGGGGTTGTATTCGTGGACGCCGGGGAAGACGATGGAGTCGAACCAGGAATTCGGGTCGATGCCCGCCGCCTTGCAGTAGGCCGTGACCTCCTCGGCGGCTTGACAGCTATACTCCGCGGCGAACAGCTCGTCCTTGTCTCCTGTTTCCACGCAGAGGCGGCGGGGGTAGCAGAGACAGGCGATTTCGGGGTCGTCGTAAAGGGCCGCGGCGTCCCGCCAGGTCCAATCGGGCCAGGCGTACTGACGGCGGTCGCTGAAGAAGGAGGAGGAGATGGCCGAGCGGATGCGGGGCTCAGCGGCGGCGGTGAAGAGGGTGTAGTGGCCGCCGTAGGAGCAGCCGACCATACCGAAGGACAGGGGATCGACCGTCGCCTCGAAGTAATCCAGCACGCGGGTGATGGCGTAGACCTCCAGGGCGGTAATGGAGCTACCCAGCCGCTTCAGATGGGCATCGATGCGGATGCGGTCGTAGGGTTGACCGTAGAAGGCGGGGTCCCAGAGCAGGAGGGCGGGCATGAACACGTGGACACGGTGGGGCAGAAGACCCGTGACCATGCCGTGGTAGTTCACCGTACTGCCGTCGAAGTAGAAGCCCGAGGCCAGCTCGGGAGTCCCCGCCCCGCCGTGCTGGGAGATGACCAAAGGACGGCGCTCGTCGGAGTTGAGGCGGTAGTAGAGTCCCGTCTGCCACAGGCCCTCCAGCACCTCGATCCGCATACGGAAGACGGTGTGCTCCCCCTCGTCGCCCAGCTCCTCGATGATCTCGGCCTTGGGGGTGGGGCGGGGGAGGTCGGCGTTGAGAGGCCAGCCCAGCATATCCAGGTAGGCCTTGCGGTGGGCTTCGGTGTTGGTGAGGATATCGGCGCCGCGGGCCCTGCGGACGGCAGCCAGCTCGTCCTCGCGGCGGGCGATGAGGGCCTCTATCTCGGAGAGATGGCGGGCCTTGAGGGCTTCGTTCTTGTGGGGATCTTCACGGAAACGCATGGAACGGCTCCTTTCACGGTGCTTCTTTGGCTCTATTATAGCAGAAAAGAGGGCGTTTGGCAAGACCTCCCCGCGGTTTTTTGCCCGTACTTGACAAAAACTTTTCCATGTGCTATAATGAGGAAAAACTACCGAAAGGAGCCGGCCATGAGCGATACCGTCACCGAAATGGACCCCGTCCCCACCGAGACAGAGCGTCTGACCGCGCTCCTGTCCGAATCCCCCGCCACCCCGATCGACTGCTCCGACGAAGCCCTGGCTTCGGTGGACTTCTCCAGGCTCGACGTCCTGGTGGGCACGGTGCGGAGCGACGGTCAGTTCGATCACTGCATCCGCACCGGCACCTACTACGTCCCCGCCAAGACACTGACCCCGGAGGAGCTTCCCCTGTCGGTCGTGGCGCTGTACGAGGAGGGGCTGAGCCGTCGGGCGGGGATCAAGCGGTACGGCGAGATCACCGAGACCCGAGTGGTCAAGCGGTGTGACATCCCCGTCCCTTTGAGCCGCGACAACCCCGACGAGGCCTACTACCTCTTTACGGTGGCATCCTGGCAATACCTGGTCAGGCCCATCGCCCTCAAGGATACGCGGCGGGGCAAGCCCATGCTCACCAACCGCTTTCTCCTGGAGAGCTGTAGCCGCTCCTACCAGCTGATCGCCATCCGCTCTCCCGAGGAGTACCGCTTGTGTCAGCTCCTTTGCGGGATCGCCGAGGAGCTTGATACCGATACGCCCATCCTCCGCCGCGTGGGCGAGCGGCACATCCTCTCGGTGGCCGATCATCGCCTCCGTCTCTTGGACGTGGGCGGGCATTTCCTGTATACCTGTCCCGCAGAGATGCTGGATACCGCCCCCGCCGAGGTCCTGCGGGGAGTGACCCACGGGCTGGGACTGCGGACCTGAACTCACTTCACAAAGGAGGCCACGCGATCATGACCCCAACCGATCCTTCCCCGCTCCGCCTCCCCGTGACCGAGATCCAGCGGTTCTGTATGCACGACGGCCCCGGGGTGCGTACCGTGGTGTTCTGCAAGGGCTGTCCCCTGCGGTGCGCCTGGTGCCACAACCCCGAGACCCGGAAGACTACCCCCGAGATGCTGTTCTATCCCGCCAAGTGCATCTACTGCGGTGCCTGCGTGTCGGCCTGCCCCACGGGGGCCCAAATCATCCATCCCGAGCGGGTCTTTGACCGTGACAAGTGCGTTGCCTGCGGCCGTTGCGCCGCCGTCTGCTGTACCGATGCCATCGCCCCCGCCGCGAAGGACATGACCGTGGACGAGGTTTTAGCCACCGTCCTGCGGGACAAGGCCTTTTACGGGGACAACGGCGGCATCACGGTGTCGGGCGGAGAGCCTATGGTCCACCCCGAGGCGGTCATCGCCCTGCTGACCGCCTGTAAGGAGGCGGGAATCACCACCTGCGTGGAGACCTGCGGGGAGTTCTCCCTGGCCCATCTGCCCGCCTTGTGTGGGGTGACCGACCTCCTCCTCTGGGATGTCAAGGACACCGATCCCGCCCGCCACAAGGCTTACACGGGAGTGGACAACAGCCGCATTCTGTACAATCTGAAGGAGGCCGACCGCCTGGGGGCCAAGATCCGCTTGCGGTGTATTCTGGTCCACGGCGTCAACACGGTGGAGAGCCACTACGACGGACTGGCCGAGCTGTACCGAGAGCTTTCCCACTGCGAAGGCATCGAGCTTCTTCCCTACCACGCCTACGGCGGCTCCAAGATGATCCCTCTGGGAATGCCCGACAACGGGCGGGCGGAGTGGATCCCCGACGGCGAGACCGTTGCGGCGGCGAAGGCGCACCTGGCCCGCCGAGGCATCCCTGTCATTGGATAAAAAAACTGACCCATCGCTCTGCGCGGTGGGTCGGTCTTTATTTTTGGGTCACGCGATCATGCGGGTAAGGCCCACGATGAGGGGCATGGTGACCATGGACAGTACGGTGGAGAGGGATACCAGGCGCACCGACAGCTCGGTGTCCCGCCCGAACTTGGCGGCGAAGATGGTGGCCGTGGCTCCCACAGGGGCGCAGGCGCCGATGACCGATACCAGAAGGACGTTGCCCCGTACGCCGCAGAGGTACAGGATCCCCAGGGTAGCCAGGGGGAAGACCAGGAGGCGCAGGGCGATGCAGAGGTAGGACCAGCCGTCCTTGAAGGCGGCGATGAGGTCGGCCTTGCCCAGGTAGAAGCCCACCATGAGCATGGGGAGGGGGAGGTTCAGAGCGGAGAGGGCCGAAATGGCCCCCGCTATGACCGAGGGGAGCCGCAGACCCGCCTCGCCGTTCAGGGTGATATACAGGGGGGAGGTGAAGAACACCAGGCCCACCGCCACGCCGATGATACCGGGGTTGAGGAGGATCTTCCGAACACTCATGCCCGAGGACTCCCCGCTCATGTCGGCGTAGCCCCAGGTCCACAGGGCGATGTTGAAGACCGCCAGGTAGACCGCGGCGTAAAGGGCGCCCTCGTGGGACTCGGGGGTGTCGATCAGGGCTTGGGCCAGGGGCAGAGCGATAAAGCCCGCGTTGGAAAAGACCGCCGCGAAGCGCATGAGGCGTTTCTTATCCTCGTCCCTGAAGCGGAAGATGACCGTCACCAGAAGGATCATGACGGTATGCACCGCCACGGCGATGAGGGCCACCGCGCCGATGTTCTTCAGGATCCCCAACAGCTCCTCCCGGGGGTAGAGGGTAGCCGAAAAGGCGTTGATGATGACGCAGGGGGTGACGAAGTACATGACGATATCCGCCATGCACTTGTTGGCCTCCTCGGTCAGAAGCTTGGTCCTCTGGCAGAGGAAGCCCAGAGCGATGATGATGAAGAGCAGGCCGACCTTCTCGGCAACGGCCAGGAAGCTTACGAGAAAATCCATGGGAGATCTCCCTTCAAGTGGGTCGTTTTAGGATGATCCGATCACAAATTTGGGATCTTCGGGGGGGAGGGCGGGAGAACGACGGATCTCTTCAAGAACTTTCGAAAAGACATCCCGTATCCATGTTTTTAAAGGTTTTTGGAGTTCTCAGGACCTTCGCAATATTTGCCAAAGGCAAATTTGCCCCGAGCGCAGCGAGGATGTTTTCAAAAAGGTCCTAAGCCGCCGGAGGCCGTTCCCCCTATATACCGTTCAGATCCTGACCCCGAACTCCTTCTCCATCAGCTCCGCGATCTCATGGCGGTAGGGCATGGAGGGGGAGGAGCCGTAGCGGGTGACCGAGATGGCGGCGGTGCAGGTGGCGAATTGCAGGGCGGTCTCCATGGGGAGGCCCTCGGCGATGGCGGTGGCGAGACCGCCGTTGAAGGCGTCACCCGCGCCCGTGGTCTCCACGGCCTTGACCTTAATGGAGGGGACCAGGATCTCCCGCTCGCCGTCGGTGAAGAAGGCGCCGCGCACGCCCAGGGTGATGACGACGTTCCGAACACCCATCTCAAAGAATTTCTTGGCGGCCAGGCGGCAGTCCTCTACCGTGTCCACCTTGATGCCCGTGAACTGCTCAGCCTCGGTCTCGTTGGGGGTGACGTAGTCCACACCGTCAAAGATCTCCGCAGGGACGGGGACGAAGGGAGCGGGGTTGAGGATGAAGGGCTTGCCGTACCTGTGAGCCAGCTCCTTGGCGGCAAGGACCGCCTCGGTGGTGGTCTCGAACTGGGTCAACACTGCGTCGGCGTCCTTGAAATCCTCCTCGGCGGCGAAGACCGACTCTCTGACCACCTGCTCGTTGGCGGCCAGGATGACGATGATGCGGTTCTGGGCGTCGCTCTCGTCGATCTCGATGAGGGCGGAGGCGGTCTCGGCGGCGGGATCCACCACCACGTACTTCTCGCTCATGCCCTCGGTCTCGTAGTGCTTTTTCAGGATCTGACCCAGCACGTCGTCGCCGCGGCGGCTGATGATCTGGACGGTACTCCCCGCGCGGTGGGCGGCGGTCATCTGGTTGGAGCCCTTACCGCCGGGGCCGAAGCGGAGGGTAGAGCCCTTGACGGTCTCTCCCGCCACGGGCAGATGGGGGGCGAAGCCGGTCACATCCACAATGACCGAGCCGGGGCCTATGATCTTTGCCATGATGATATTCTCCTTTATTTGGGTGAGATTGATGGAGTTCAATTCCGGGTTTGTCGGGCGGGACCCGTCACGCCCGAAGGGCGTCGTTCCTTCCCGTTGCGCCCAACGGGGGCACATCATTTGCCCCATCGGGGCAACCTCATTGCGCCTGCGGTTCCGTCCGCAGCGCACTTCATTTGCGGTCTATCGGAACGATAAATCGCAACCTTACGCCTTCGGCGCGCCCTGGATGATGGCGATGCCGGCGGAGGTGCCCAGGCGGGAGGCGCCGGCCTCGATGAGGGCCTTGGCATCCTCGTAGGTGCGGATGCCCGAGGAGGCCTTCAGCACCACGTCGCCCGACAGGTTGGCGGCCATGAGCTTGATATCCTCAACGGTAGCCACACCGGCGGAAACGCCCGTGCAGGTCTTGACGAAGTGAGCGCCTGCCTCGCAGGAGAGGCGGGTGGCGGTGGCCTTCTCCTCGTCGGTGAGGAGTCCCGTCTCGATGATGACCTTGACGGTCTTGCCCTTGGCGGCGGCGACCACGGCGGCGATCTCATTACGGACGTAGTCGGTGTCCCCGTCCTTCAGCTTGCCCACGTTGATGACCATGTCGAACTCGTCACAGCCCAGGGCGTAGGCCTCCTCGGTCTCGGCGACCTTGAGGGCGGTGGTGTTGCGGCCGAGAGGGAAGCCGATGACGGTGCAGGTCATGACGTCGCTGCCCGCCAGCAGCTCCTTGGCCAGAGCGATGTCACAGGGGTTGACGCAGACCGAGGCGAAATCCCAGGCACGGGCGTCGGCGCACAGCTTCTCGATGTCGGCGCGGGTGGCGAAGGGCTTCAGGTTGGTGTGGTCGATGTACTTGTTCAGAGGCTTCATGTTGATGTATCTCCTTGCTTTTGTTTCTGTTTTTTCATGGTGGGAATGCCCTCTCACAGAGAAGGCCGCGTTCCCAAGGCTCTCCCTCCGGGAGAGCTCCCGCCATAGGCGGGTGGGAGGGTCAAACGGTGGAGCTTATTCCTCGTCCACCGTCTTAAAGGACGTTCCCCACTGACGGATCCGCTCCTCGTAGGCGTCGTTGAACCGCCAATCCCGCCAGAAGGTGAGGATGCACATATCCTCGTCGGACTCGCGGTTGTCCAGGGCGTGGAAGCAACCGGCGGGGATGAAGATGACCTGACCGCCGGCCACGTCTACGATCTGCTCGTCCAGTTGGAGCTTGCCCTTACCCGACAGGATGTAGTAGATCTCGTCCTCCTCGTGGACGCCGCCTCCCAGGGCATAGCCCGCCTTGACGGTGCCGTGGTTGATCTGGATGACGTTGTCCCGACCCGTGATGACGTGGTCCAGGATCATGCGGGACTCGTATTCCTCCCCGAAGAGCAGGGGCTTCACCTTGGCGACCTCCACCTGGAGAGGGGGTAATTTCTTTTGTTCCATAAGGCATTTTCCTCCGTTAGTCGAAATCCACCATGATCTTGATCTTGGTGGCGTGGTACTTGTCCTCATTCTCAAAGACGTCCAAACACTCCGAGAAGGGGACGTGGTGGGAGACGCAGGGCGTGAGCTTCACGGGGTTCTTCACCATGATCTCACAGACCGCAGGGGCGTTGCCGTAGCGGCCCGCGCCGCCTACGACGGTCAGGCATCCCAGCACCAGGGGATCCACAGGGAGGCCGTCCAGATCGTGCTCGTAGAAGCTCAGCACCGAGATGCGGGCGTAGCGGCGGGCGGCCAGGATGCAGTCCTTCAGGGCTGCGCCCGAGCCCGAGGTCTCCACGAAGAAGGTGGCGCCCAAGCCGCCCGTCAATTTCTTGATTTCGGCCACGGCGTCCGTCTTGCGGTTGTTGATGACGTGATCCGCTCCCAGGAGCTTGCCTTTTTCCAGCTTTTCATCGGTGCGGCCCACCAGGATGACGGTGCCCGCACCGTAGTATTTGGCCAGCCACACCGAGATCAGACCGATGGCTCCCGTGCCGTAGACCACGGCCGTGTCGGACTCGGTGAGGGTCACCCCGCGGAAGGCGTCGTAGGAGATGGAGGCGGGCTCGATGAGGGCGCCCTCGTCCATGGACAGCTCGTCGGGGAGGTGGAAGGTGTGGCGCTCGGGCATCTGCATATACTCGGCGAAGCAGCCGTCCCAGCAGTTGACAGTGCCCACCGAGCGGATGTGGCCGCAGGCCATGTAGTCCCCCCGCTTGCAGGCGTCGCAGGCGCCGCAGGAGGCGAAATTGTCGCAGTAGATGCGGTCGCCGGGCTTGAAGTCCTTGACCTCGGGGCCGACCGACTCCACAATACCCGCCCACTCGTGGCCGAAGCGGCAGGGGTAGATAATCTCACCCGAACGGATGAAGCTGCTGTCTCCCGTGAAGATGGACAGGTCGGTGGCGCAGACGCCGGTGCGGCAAACGCGGGCGACAATCATGTCCCCCGTGGCTTGGGGCTTGGGTACGACCTCCATCCGCGCGTCGCGGGGGCCGTAGACTGTAATGGCTCTCATGGTTTCTTGGGACATAGGGGTGGCTCCTTTCTGTGATGGATCAAAGGATGATTCCCTCCCCCTGCCGCATCAGCGTATACGCGCGGTCGGGGGCAAGCTCCTCCATTTTTTCTTGGAACAGACCGGGATTTCCGCCGTGCTCGGCGAAATTCCAGATGTGGCAGGGGATAGCCAGCTTGGGCTTCAGGGTGGCGATCACGTGGGCGGCCTCCTCCTCATTGAGGTTGCCGAAGGCGCCGTTGATGGGGAGGATCAGGAGGTCCAAATCCTGTAAGCGGTGATCGGTGAGCAGGTCGGGGCGGTAGCAGGTATCGCCCATGGAGTAGATCCGCTTGCCGCCGATCTCGATCAGCAGTCCCAGGGCGTCGGGGGCCAGCTCACCGTGGTCACAGGGCATGGCGGTGACGGTGAAGTCCCCGTCGGTGACCCTGTCCCCCACCGAAATAAAGGTGAGATTCTCGGTCAGCCCCAGGGCGTCGCACTCGGCCTTCACGTCCTTCGCCCCGATGAGGCGGGTCTTGCCGTTCTCCATGAGGGCGGGAACGCTGTCGGGATCAAAATGGTCGTAGTGACCGTGGGAGATCAGCAAAACGTCGAAATCCAGCTCCCCGGGCTCCAGAATATAGGGCATGAGCCGTTTGAAGCCGAAATGGCGGTTACAACAGTCGGACAGGTAGGGGTCCAGGGCGATGAGCTTCCCCGAAGGGGTCTTGAAGATAAAGCCCGCCTGGCCGAGGAAGAAGACCCCCGCTCGGTTTTCGGGGATACGGGCGGACGCGACTTGACTTGCAAAGGTTTCCATGGATGAATACCCCTTTCATCGTGTTTTTTTGAAGGTTTTGGGGATTCTTAAGACCCTTTTGCAAAAGGGTCTTAAGCCGCCAGAGGCCGCTCCCCTCAGAAATTTCTGGCATATCCGCCGCAGGTCCAGCCGCCGTCCACGGGCAGCTCGGCTCCCGTGATGTAGGAGGCCAGATCCGAGGCCAGGAAGGCCACGGCGTTGGCGATCTCATGGGGCGCCCCCTGCCTGCCCATGGGAATGTGGGACAGAAGGCCCTCCATGGCGGCATTGTTCTGCCAGAGGCGGTTGGTGATGGCGATACCGACGGTGCCGGGGCAGACCACGTTGGCGCGGATGCCTCGGGGGGCCAGCTCCATGGCGATGGCCTTGGTGAAGTTGATCACCGCGGCCTTGGCCGCTGTGAAGGCGCACTGGTTGCGGAGGGGGACCATGCCCACGATGGAGCTGATATTCACGATGGCGCTCCCCTCGGGCATATAGGGGATGGCGGCCTTGGCGCAGTTGTAGGTGCCGTCCAGGTCTACCTTGAGGATGGCGTCCCACCACTGGTCCGAGAACTCGTCCACGTGCTTGCGCTGATCGGGGCCTACGTTGATGCCCGCGTTGTTCACCAGTACGTCGAGCTTGCCGCCGCACTCGGCGGCGATGGTCTCCATAGCAGTCTTGACAGCCTCGCGGTCGGTGATGTCGAACTCGTAGCCGTAGGCGTGGTAGCCCTCGGCGCGGAGGGCCTCGGCGGCGGAAACGGCTCCCTTCAGATCGCACAGGGCGACCACGGCGCCGTCCTCGGCGAAGCGGCGCGCCAT